>CAYXRA010000060.1:0-23978 GCA_964467525.1 uncultured Calditrichaceae bacterium | reverse complement strand
GGGGTGCCTGTGGCAGGTGGCTTGCGCCAGGGTGGGGATTTTAAACAGATGAAACCCGCAGCATCAAACCGCACTTACCCCAACTTTCGCAGGTTTTTAATTATTCTCCGGCAGCCTTTTGTTAACCTGTCAGATACAAATTTTTATTGTCGTTTGAATGGAAATATTGTTAATTTTGCGCGTGAATTAATTATCTACAGGACGTTTTATGAAAAATTTAATTTTACTTTTAATTCCCTTACTATGTTTTGGGCAATCCGGTGACGATCAATTGGTTAATCCCAAAGAATTGATTCCCGACATCGTAATTGATTTGCGCTACAGCACTGCGGATCACAAATTTCTAAACTTGCCGGATGGTGATCTGAACCTGCCTAAATTGTATACCTGCAATCAATGCCTGCTGTTGCTCAAAACGGTGAAGGCCCTGCAGATTGCCCAGGATAGTCTGAGAAATATCCGTTACCACAACGGTAAAAATTATCCGAAAGGAATCGGCATTAAAATCTGGGACGGATACCGGCCGCGTGCCGTGCAGTATTTATTCTGGGAAATCTATCCCAACAGTAAATACATTGCCAATCCCAACTCAGGCTCCAAACACAATCGCGGCGGCGCCGTGGATTTGACGCTTATTGACCTGGCCAGCGGACAAGAACTGGCCATGCCCACCGCATTTGACGACTTCAGCGACAAGGCATCGCACGGCTACAGCAATTTGCCGGCCGATGTCCTGGCTAACAGGGCGCTGCTTAAATCAATCCTGACCGAAGTTGCCGGTTTATATGCCTATGATGCAGAGTGGTGGCACTATGAAGTAGAGGGGGCCAAGGATTATCCTTTACTGGATTTTCAATTAAAATAAGGAATGAGTCAATGCACATAAAATATGTTTTGATACTTCTTTTCGTGATTATTGGCATTACTGCGGGACAGGCGGAATTTTTAGTTAACACGCATCCCGATACCACCCAGCGCGATCCGCAGATTGCCTGTGATAACAGCGGTAATTTTGTTGTTGTCTGGCACTCCGTTGCCCAGCTCAGCGACAGCAGCCGGGGCGATATCTTTATGCGTGCTTTTACGTCCGACGATCAGCCTGTTGGCGATGAAGTTCAGGTTAACACCTTTACCGGGGGCGATCAGGAAAAACCGGCTCTGGCAATGCGGGCAAACGGTGATTTTATCGTGGTTTGGACATCCTTTTCCGATTTCACTTCCCTGTATGATATCAAAGCCCGGATTTATAAAAACGGTACGGCAAGCGGTGATGAATTTCTGGTCAATACAACAACCCTGCACTCACAAACCAATCCCGATATAGCCGTTGACAGTAACGGCAACTTTATTGTTGTATGGGATTCCTGGTATCAGGACGGCAGCGATAAGGGCGTGTACGGTCAACGATTCGATCCGCAGGGTAACAAACTGGGCGCTGAATTCCGGATCAACACCACAACCGATTACAGTCAGCAGCAACCGGTAGTGAAGACTTTTGCCGACGGCCGTTTTATCGTCGCCTGGGAATCTTGGAATCAGGACGTCGCCGTGCCCTCCGGGTATGGATTGTACGGCCAGCTTTTTGATGATAACGGTAACAAGACAGGAACCGAGTTCCGGATCAATACTTTCACCAACGATTATCAGTGGTTCGGCGATTTGGCAACCCTGGATGACGGCGGATTTGCCGCGGTCTGGTGCAGCTGGCAACAGGATGGGTATGATGGTGGTATCTATTTTCAGCGCTTTGAGAGCGACGGATCAAAAACAGGTCCCGAAGTTCCCGTCAACAAAACAAAAGTATACTACCAGTGGCTGCCTAAAATTATACAACTGAAAAACAGTAACTTCGCTGTTATCTGGAGCAGCTGGAAACAGGATGGCAGTCGTGAAGGCATCTACGCCCGCCTGCTGCGTCCCGACGGTCGGCCTCTCTCCCTGGAAACGCAGCTCAATGATTACACGGACAGTTTCCAATGGGAACCGGATATTATCGCCGGCGATGGTAACAGCGTGGTTGCCGTCTGGGCCTCATGGGGTCAGTTTCAGAACGATTACGAAGTCATCGCAAAGCGGTGTAGTTTTAAACTTCCGGTTGGCAATATCAAAACCGGAACGTACGGACATGAAGGCAGGACAACTTCCCGAATTTTTGTCCATGTTATGGATTCCACCCGATTAACCGGCGATCGCTATAAAGTAAGCTTCAAAATTCCCAGAAAAGATTCCGTGGTTACAACGATTGAAGACATCGTAAGCCAGGAAACGAAAATAAATGATTTTACAATAGACCGCGGTGAGAATTTTTTTTACCTGACTCCTGAATTCGATGGCATTGCCGTTGAGTTTGTTCCGGAATTTGACTTTGAACTGGATACCGAACATTCACTTTTCATTAATAATTCCGGAAGCAACCTGCTCTTTGAAACCACACTGCCCTCGGCCGGCATACCTCACTTAGCGCCCATCGATCTGATTCTTATCTGGGGCAACAGCGATACTTTGTCCGATGGCAGTTACGCACAACCGTCCGATACGGCGATGGGTATCAGCGGGGCAAAAGATATTGCGGCGCCCTTCTATGCCTGGAATACAACCGATAATCAAAAAATTGATTTACTGGTAATCGAGCAGGGGTCGAGCATGAATCAACGCTGGGATGCCGGTGAGCGCATTATCTTTTTAACGCCGGAACCTTACAAAAATGGTTCTTCGGATACACACGCCCAGTTGAATTCAATTATTTCGGAACAACCGCTAATCCTGCCGACAAGCGGCGATACGAGTATTGTCCGGACCACACGGCCTTTTAAATCGGAAGACGTTTTTTATTTTGAAACAACAAAACAAAATATGACCGGTCTCGGATTAACTCAAAACCACTATCCTGAAAAATTTCGACTGTATCAGAATTATCCCAATCCATTCAATCCATCTACGACAATAAAATATCAGATTTCCCGGCAGACAAGGGTCAGTTTAGATATCTTCAACCTGCTCGGCCAGAAAATAGATACGCTGGTCAATCAAAAGCAGCAGGCCGGTGTTTACAAATATTTATTTGACGGTTCCACATTGGCCAGCGGTTTATACTTTTATGCACTAAAAACAGATAATCAACGTATCTGCAAAAAGATGCTGCTGGTCAAATGATCGGCAGCAGTTGAATGCGGACGAAAAGGAGGTAATGCATGATTCGCCGTTTAATATGCGTTTTTATCATTACATCCATTTGCCTGCATCCCCAAAATAATTGCATGGGCGCGGATGAAACTCGGGCCTTGATTCTGGTGGACACCAGGTTGTATCTGGCGCTTAAAACGGAAATTGATCGGTACCGGCAAAAAGCATCCGCAAGGCGCGGATTTGATATTCTGATGGATACTGACAAACGGCTCGATGATTTCAGCTATAGCGAAATATTTGATCTGATTCAAAATTACCGTAGTCAGTATCCGGCCATTCAGGGTGTGCTGGCCATCGGCAATATCAAACTGCCCTCGTTTTATAAAGCGCGTGCCGACATTCTGCAGGTGCGGCTTTATCCGTCCTATTTTGAAGACGCCGAACTGGCATTGACCCGCTACTACGCGCCCGGCGCCGTCGATCCCTGGTGCGACGGCAGTAATGACGGCTACTGCCAGGTTATTCATGAGGACGGTTACGTTGTTCCGGAACATGATTTTGATGATATTCAGCATTTCCCGACCGAACCGGATATTTGGACCTGTTATATGCCGGTGGGCGCCGAAGAAAATGATTCCTACGCGGATTTTGCCGCCCAGCTTCAGCCCTACTTTGTTAAATTGCTGGATTTTTACAATGAAAATTATTATCCCGAAAATAAGATGTACATGGTTTCCAACGATCTGTTCGGCGGTGATTATAATTTCTGGCAGCTTTATGGCGACCAGGTGGAACGGGTCGATTTTTATGCCATGAATCCAAGCACCGATACCACCTGTATCGAGAGCGGCCGCACGCCGGAAGAATGCTATCAGCGCGCTGTTTTAGAAAATTATCCATCTCACGAAGCATTTATGGAAGAATACAACTCCCGTTACTGGATGGGGGAGGACTGGCAAAAAGATTCCATTTATACCGCGCACCTCGAAGCTAATCATTATGAATTCGTTTTGGTTAATGTGCATAGCTGGGAGCAGGCTTCACTTATTTCGGCAAATGAAGCGCTTGACCTGCAAAACGGCGGGATGATCATGCTCGGATTCGGCTGCTCGGTAGGCGGATTTAAACAACCGGCCTCGCCTTCAAATGTGACCACATCCACCTATCCGGCGGATAATATTTTAATGAATTACCTGCTGGGCAGCTCCGATTTTCTGGCTGCGGCCGGTGCGCCCTTTAATCGCGGTCATTCCGGACATTTCCAAAAAATCATCGATTACATGAAGGATGATGCCGATTATCTGGGCCTTGCCCACCTGGAGCGCATGCAGTATTTGTATGCCAATGCCGGCGACCGCATAAATCTGAAAGAACAGCTTAACGAAATTTTACCCGGCGATCCCTTCCTTGATGTAACGCCTAATGCCGTATCGGCAATCAATCATAAAAACACATCCGGGATAATGCCGGAAAAATTTCAGCTCTCTGCCTACCCCAATCCTTTCAATCATCAAACCGTCATCGAATACCGGTTACCGGAAACCTGTTACATTCGGATAAAGCTCGTTGATATTACAGGACGGGAACTGGCTGTCTTAATCGCCGCAAAACAACCGCAGGGCAGATATCAAATACAGTGGCATCCGGATGAACTGGCCAGCGGATTATATTTTTGCATACTGCATACCGATAGCGGATTCAGTTTGACGCGAAAACTGATTTTGCTAAAATAAATATCTGAGCGAAGCAAAGGTTTTATTTGATGGATTGATTTTTATATATCATCTTGCTAATCTAATACCGTTAAACTGATAACCAATATGCGGATTAAAAAAATTGCGATAAGTTTTGCGGCTATGTCCGGGCGAGGTAGCCGGCGATGCGCCGCGCAGCACTTTTTGATTAACCATAAACTTGCCATTGTACTCCCCGACAGCCCCGGCTGCTTTTTTGTAACCGGGATAGGGCGTATAGGCGCTCTCGGTCCATTCCCAGCGCTTACCCCAGCTCAGTTGATTAGCAGCAGTTTCCCACTCAAATTCGGTGGGCAGGCGCAGCCCTTTCCACTGGGCAAAAGCAAATGCTTCATAATAGGTTACATGAGTTAAAATATGGTCCGGATGAATTTTTCTCAGTCCGGCAAATGTGTATTGATACCACCTATTGTCAATTTTTTTCCAGTACATTGGTTTGGTAATCCCGTTGTCTGCTTTCCAGGCCAGGGCTTCATCGTGCCATAATTCAAATTTTTCATAACCGCCGTCCTCAATGAATTCGAGAAATTCACCGTTGGTCACCATATGTTTGCTGATTTCGAAAGCGCGCAGAAAAACGCGGTGCCGTTCCCGTTCGTTATCATAGCAAAATCCATCCCCGTTGAATCCGATATCATAGAGGCCTTCATCGATTTGTATAAAACCGTTCCCGCCTTCATTATTATCTTCGCAAAAAGCCTTTTCCGAATAAGAGGGATAGAGAGGATTAACGCTGAAATTATATTTCAAATCCGTAAAAAACAGCTCCTGGTGCTGCTGCTCGTGATTGATGCCGAGTATGATCAGATCGCTCACCTCTTCTGCTAAGCGGGTATTGGACAGCAATTCGATCAAGTGGCGATCGACATGGGCGCGGTAGTCCATCACTTCTCCAACAGTCGGCCGACTCATGTGTCCGCGGTTTTCCCGGGCGACCCTTTCACCCAGCGTATTGTAGTAGCTGTTGAACATATAGCCGAATTGCGGATGAAATTTTTTGTAGTCTTTAAGATATCGTGATAATATCACTTCTTCAAAAAACCAGGAGGTGTGCGCCAGATTCCATTTCGGCGGACTGGCAAACATGGCCGCCTGGGGCACGAAATCCTCTGTTTTCAGCGGTGCGACCATATCCAGTGAATATTGTCTTGTATTTTGAAATTGTTCTAAGAGATGCATTGAAAAGTCCTGTTATTGGTCAACTCACATTTATATTTTATACATAATTTCGGAAGCGATTATTCCGAGCTACCCACTTTGCGGTTGAACAGGCATGCTTTTCACAGGGATAGGATCCTGCTGAAATAAGCAGACTGATACTTGTGAACAAATAATATCACGAAATCCCGAAGCCATTATCGCCAACGGTAAATATCCTGGATAATCCGGTTTTTAAACCGGGTTTTAATAAATTTTAACCATTATGTTCCCCGACTCCGTCTGACAATTTTGTCCTTTCAGGATAAAGGACAAAGCCCGGTTTCATCTCCCTGCAATTCATTTATACGTTGAAAATTAATAAGCACAACGGCGCCGACAAAAAGGTATTAGTTCAATTTTTCATGACTTAGGGATGAATTAAGGATTGTCGTTATTTTTTGCCCGGATATTGGCACAGGTCTAATCCCGAATACAGGAGAAGTCCGGAAAAGCACGAAAATGCCGCGCCGCTGACAACGCCGGCGGATTCGGCCCCGTGTGGCGGAATTAAAAAAGGCACAACGGAGAATTGTGAGAAGTACCATTCTCCGCTGTGCCTTAGTCTCGGGCGGCATACGATTTCAGGGCAGCCGGGTTACTTTCAGATTATCGAAAGAGACTTTTGTTACATAACTGCCCAGGCCGATGCGTCCGGTGGTTAAAACGGCTATTTCCGGATCCGAGTAATCAATAATCAGATTATTATTGATATAAGCGCGGACATGAGCGCCTTCTATGATGACTTTGACTTTGTACCACTTGTTATCTTCCACGGTAAACTGGCTTTCCGTGCTTTTAATCTCTTGCTGATGATTTCTTGCCAAATTAGTATAGCTCATCAGAACAGAAGTTTTATTGTACCAGCCACCGACAGACCAGACAATGGCGCGTTTATTATCCAATTTTGAACCGAGTACAATAAAGAATCCTGCCTTGCCGGAAGATTTTTTCGCATCAACTTCAATCATGTAATTTTCGATTTTTTCATTACCGGTCAAAATAAAAGCGCCGCGTTCATCACTAATCTGATTCAGGGCGCCGCCGGCTTCGCCCCATTCACCGCTGAGCCGGATCCAGTTATCCATGTTACCGTCTTCAAAATCATCAAATATGACCACATCACCGCCCGGAGGCGTCTGTTCCTCCGGAGGTGTGCCGGCTGTCGTACCTTTGTTCTTTGCCTGCAGGGCATAGGAAAATACGTTTTTCTGATCGGATTTAACTTCAATTAAATCCGCAACAATTTCATATCCGGGTTTGCCCAATAACAGTTCGTAGGTGCCGGGTTCTAACTTAACAGTTTTGTTGCTGAATCCAACATCTTCACCATTTAGTAAAATTTTGGCGTCTTCGGGTTTGGTGGCAATTAAAACCGGTAGCTGCGCCGGGCCTTCTTCGGCAACCGATTTGATGCGCAGATAATAAACCTTCCCGACCATAAAACCGTTATCAGGGACATTTAAGGTGAGCGGATCACTGGCCAGGGACTCCAGCGTGATCTGCGCTTCCTTGGCGGAAATATAAAAATAGATTTCTCCACCGTCTGTTTCTTCTTTTTTATAAACCTTTTCCGCAAGGGACAGGCCACTCGGAATATCACCATCGACGCGGATAACCGCGCAGTAGTTTCCGTCTAAATCCTGCACCGGTTCGGCTTCGGCCTTAAAATCGCTATGTAACACGCGAAATTCGGTTACTTCGATCTGATCGGCCAAAAGCCATGTTGCGGCCAGTAAAATCAGAAGAACAACCAACAGTTGGTTAAGCTTATTATTCATGGTGCTTCTCCTTTTATGAAACTTAGAAACCGAAAAGACAAAATGTTCGCTTCGTACAAACCACGTTGTATTTTAATAATTGTATTGAAATTGCCCCGCTTATAACTCGTAATTTTATCCGGTTCAATAATGCTTTATCGTACAAACCTGTATTTTCTGTAATTTAAAATTAAATATAGTGAAACTTTTATTTAATAAATATAACCAAAATCACAATTAAAACAAAAATGTAAAAAAAATCCAAAACTATGGCAGTCATCGGTTTTAACTGTAGTGCTTCGTTTCAAAATCTGATCACTCAGTCATTTAAATCAATTTCAATTAATGGGTAAATGATTTATTGAAAGATTTCACAGGTTAGCCGTCTGATTCGCTGTGCGATACGGGACCTTGAATCGAGGCTGCTCCTGTCCATTACCGATTCCGGCACTGACACCGAAGCATGGGCGACCGGATGCTGCATCCTGATCTGCCGTTATACCATGTTATATTTCAGAAGATATATCTGAATCCGATATTTGGCGTCATCGGCAGCATATAAATATTATTGGATTCCAGAACATACGAATCACCGTTTTTATAATAATAGTTCATTTTCTGATCAAAATTTTTCACGTTTGTGATATTGATCAGTTCGCCGTAAACACGCCAGTCGGCAGTTTGATAAGTGACACGGACATCCCACCTCCTGTAAGGATGGCGGATGATGTTTGTGGTGGGAATAATGCTGTACATATCATTATTTTCTTTTGTCCAGCCCAGCATTTCGCGATGCGGAAATCCGCTGCCGTATTTGAAAGTGCTCTGAATTGAAAAATGCTTCGACAACTGACAGGTAACCGTGCCCGTAAACCAGTGCCGGTTGTCATAATAGAGCGGTTCCCAGTCCGCCCCTTTAATACGTCTGAATAAAGATTTATTATAGGTGTAAGCCAAATTCAGCTCATGTTTGTCACCCCGCCAGCTCAGGAGCGTTTCCAATCCCCTGCTTTTAACTTGACCGGCACTGCTGACTACGATCCGGGTATCATACGCATCGATCTGGGCAACAACTTCGACGGGCAACTGCTCAATATGTTTTGTGTAATACTCCAGTGATGTACGTATCCCCGGCAGCGGCAGGTAAACCAGTCCCATTGAAAAATAATCGGTTTTTTGTGTGGACAAAGGTTTATAGGTATACTTTGATTCGTCTGATTCCACGGGATTCAGATCGGGCGGTATTTCCGGATACTGATAATACAGACCGCGATCCAGAGAAAAGTTCAGGTTGCTTAATAAATGATATTTCCCCGAAAACCGCGGGCTAATAACCCGCTCGGCGTTGGAATCCGAATAGTCAATGCGCAAACCGGCGTTGACTTCCAGTGATTGCGGCCAGTTCCAGTACAGACTGCCGTAAACACTATACAGATTGGTTTCGTTGCGTATATCGCCGATGTAAAAAAACTGGTTGTAAATTTTCGAATTTAAATTTGATCGCTGTTCATCATAGGTATGTTGAACACCTGTTCTCAGAATTACTTTTTTACCGATTTTCCAGTCCAGGGCCAGGGTACTGTATAAAGATTTATCCCGCACTTTGCTGTACGAGTTATAGAAAGCGTTGCTGCTGATATCCACGGATAAACTGTCATTATTATACTGATAAGCCTGCAGCAACTGATAGGTCAGAGACTCGCTCAGCTTGCCCCTTAAATTGTAATAACCGATCCAGTTATCGGAATCGGCGTAAATATTACCCTGATATTTCCGGATATTGGCTAATTTGGTGCCTTCTTTTCCTTTAAGGAGATTTACGCTCAGTAGATGGCGGTCAGAGATATACCAGGTAATCTTTGCAAATATATCGTAAAAGTAAGGATAGCTGACCTGCTGGGTGGTTATGGCGTTTATAATCCAGTCATAATAAGTGCGGCGCAGGGAAACCAGGGTACGCACTTTATTTGTGACAGGTCCGCGGGCGCTGTACCGGGCAGACAATAAATTGACAGATACATCGTGCTGCCACTCCGACGAACCCTCCGCCGTCTGTATGCTGATGTAACCGCCCATACGGTTGCCGGTGCGCGCCGAAAATCCACCCGGCCTTAGTTTTACCGCCTGAATAATATCCGGATTGAGTATGCTCAGACTGCCGTAACCCAGAGCCCTGAGCCGGTAGGGATTTTTAAGCAGCACACCGTCGAGCAAAATAGCCTGCTGTTCGGGACTGCTGCCCCGAATGTATAAATTACTGGTATAATCATTACGGGCGATTATACCCGGATAGCTTTGAATGGTTTTAAGCGGATCTTCCCAGGCCCCTGCCGTGCTTATGATTTGGTTCGGCCGGATTTCGTAAGTATGCATGTAAGTTATATCGGAAGGTGAAACCCAGCGCTTTTCTTCCACATCAATATTGGCGGTTTCAATGGGATGTTCTTCAAGGAAAATGTCTAAATCGATTGATTCTTCGTTAAATATAATACGCTGTTTTTTTTCATGATAACCGACATGCTGAAAAACAAGCTGATATATGCCTGCCGGGAGAGGGTCAAAATAAAATTTTCCGCTGTCATCCGTTGTGGTTCCCAGCGTGGTATCCGAAAAAAATACATTAACAAAAGCCAGCGGTTCTCCGGACAGGCTGTCGGATACCTGTCCGCTTATTTGACAAAGCCCTGCTGTTGTTGCGGAAAGCAACAGCAAAACAACCCATTTACATTTTACCATTTAATTGTTATAGAAAATTACCTGTTCTATTAAAACTGCGCTGCCCGGCTCACTGTTATCGGAACTGCCAACATAAATAACAGACGTACCGTCCCAGTTCCAGTCGAAAGAGGTAATGCGGCGGCTTTCAAGGTGCTTAAGCCAATTTACGATAGCCTTCTGCGGGAAATAAACACCGAAGGTCTGCGCGCCCTTAATTAAAGCATAATCGCCAATGCTGCTATTAAGCCGGGATACCTGAGGCGACCAGCGAATACGGGAAACGTCGAATGCCAGGGCATGCTTAAATATAAAATCATTACCGTCAAACAAATAAGTCGCAAAGCGACCTTCTTCAGGCAAAACAAACGAAATCTCGTCGCTTTGCGCTTTCCAGGTAAAATCAATGATTGTTGATTTTACAGGTATTCTGTAAGTTTCCCTGTTACCGGCGTGATCATTAAATGCGAGAAAAGAATAATTATTCTTTTTATAAAGATATGAAAACGCGGATTTTGCTTCGCACCAGCGTAGTATCGGCTGCGGACTATGTGCTAATTTGAATTGTTTTTTTTGATGATTTACAAGATTGCATATCACGAGCGTATCGCCGGCCAGGTAGGCCAAACGGCTGCCGTCTCCCGAAAATTCCGGGTGTAATGTCACGGAACCGCTAACCCTGGCTATGGTTTGCATTTCATCGGTTCTCAGATTATATAAACAAATTTCATTATTGCCCGGCGATTCCGGCCTGTTGATGACCAGACCCAGTTCCTGTTCAATTGGGGATTTAAACATATCCAAAATAATAAATTGGTTTGCTTTTATCAGGATTTCCGGCTCGGTTACATCGGTTTGCCCGTCAATTTCAATCGGACTGTTGCAGGCGAGAAGCATCGTTATAAAAATAAGGGCACTGTAATAAAAAAAATACTTAAGAAATGCGTTTTCCGAATGATTCAAATCAACCGCCCTTCTGTGCTTAAACACTGTTTAATGTACATTAATAGAATAAAAGGCGTATCAGGATATAACTTGAAACATCCGTGTAATACATCCTGAGCATGTTTTAACTTCATCCCTGCATATTCAGGAGAGATGAGTTAATTGGAACAAATTATGTCCGCACTAGATTCCCGTTAAATTTAATAGTGGAGTTCTACCTGCTCCTGGAATTGATTCCACCAAAGCCTGATTCATGGCGCAGGTCAAAATACTGCATATTTGTCTGCAATTTACGTCATATGCAATTATTAAATTTAAATGCCTTAGGTCGTTGAGCCGCATCAAGTATAGCAAGAAATTGACTATAATTCAACGATTTGAGTTTTATTTTTATAATTCTAAAAAAATGTCAACTTATGTCTGTTTAAAAGATACTGAGATCGATTTTAGAGGAAGTGAATTTTACAAAATCCGAATTATTTTTCCGTTAAATTTATTTCAACGGATCAAATTCAAACTAACGGCATACTTTATTAAATAGCAATCCTGTCTCCTTTCACAGGAATATGCATCAAAGTTCTAAAGTTAAAATAGAACAATTTTTTGAAAAACAGGAGATGACATGAAACCGATAACCGTAAACGATGCCAACTTCAACCGGGATGTGTTGCAGTCGGAAGTACCGGTGCTGGTCGATTTCTGGGCGCCGTGGTGCGCACCCTGCCAGATGGTTGCCCCGATTCTGGAGCAGGTGGCCCGCGAATATCACGGTCTGGTGAAAATTGCCAAACTAAACACCGATGAAAATCCGGCCACGGCGATGAAATACAACATCATGAGTATCCCGACGATGATGCTCTTCCGGAACGGTCAGATTCTGGATCAGATCAGCGGTGCGGTACCCAAGCAGCACATTACCGCCAAACTGAATTATTACACGCAGTCGACGACGGTATTGAACTAAGGGAGGGTGACCCGGTGTCCTTTTTGCAGGAAAAAGACAGGACCTACATCAAAAAAATTTTCACCGATTTGCATAATGAAGTAAAAATTTACAACTTCACCCAGGAAATGGAATGTCAGTATTGCCGGGAAACCCGCCAAATTCTGGAAGAGGTGGCCGAAATCAGTGATAAAATAAATCTCAGGATATTTGATTTTGTAAAAGACAAAGCAGCCGCGGATAAATTTAATATCGATAAGATTCCTGCAACAGTGGTCTCAGGGTCGGAAGATTTCGGCGTGCGGTATTACGGCATCCCTTCAGGTTATGAATTTTCTTCCCTGCTCCAAACCATCGTCGATGTTGCCAATGGGGAGTCCGGACTATCGAGACAGTCGCGGAAATTACTGAATACCCTGAAAACACCTCTGCACCTGCAGGTATTCGTAACCCCGACCTGTCCCTACTGTCCGGCGGCCGTTCAACTGGCTCATAAGATGGCAATCGAAAGCAAGTTTGTTCGCAGCGACATGGTTGAGGCTACTGAATTTCCGCACCTTGCCATGAAATATAATGTCCGCGGCGTGCCCCGGACGATTATTAATGAAGAAATGCCCGTCGAGGGCGCTTTGCAGGAAGAGGTTTTTATCCAAAAAATACTGGACGTTTTCAATCAAAACAACAAACACAATTAACAACAATCATTGATGATATAAATAAAGAGAGGATTCAATATGTCTGATCAGTCTAAATCGAAACTCTGGTTACCGTTGGGACTCACTGCTCTGCTGGTTTTGGTTCTCGGTTACATTTTTATCGACTCCGGCAACGGCGCCGAATCGGAGACCCCGGCCGCCATTCAGCAGAATGAAGAAGCACGCCCGGTTTCCGAATCCGGTGGCGGTGACAGTCAGTTCCCCGAGGCGCCCGACTTTGCCCTGAATAACCTGGACGGCATCGAGGAACGCCTGAGCGATTACCGGGGACAAGTTGTTTTCGTAAATTTCTGGGCAACCTGGTGCGGCCCCTGCCGTATGGAAATGCCCTATTTTGTCGATCTGGTGAATGAGTATGGCAATCAGGGTTTTGTGGTTTTGGGAATTGCCCTCGATCCGCGCGAATTTGAACGCGTCCCGGCCTTCGTCGATCAGATGGATATCAACTATCCCATCATGCTCGATAAAAAGGGTGTTTCACAACTCTACGGCGGTATTCAGAGCATCCCGACAACATTCGTGGTAAATAAAGAAGGAAAAGTTGTTTCGCGCATTGTCGGTTCCCGGCCCAAAGCGGAATTTGAACGGATTATCCAGACCTGGCTTTAGGTTAAATACGCGGCCTGATTTTGGAAGCGGGGGGAATTGAAAATATGAAATGCCCTGAATTCATGATTCGGGGAATTCTAATCATAATTAATCCGTTTTAAAATTTCAAGTTGTTTAGACAATATCCTTTATAATCCCAACCGAAAAGGTGTCTCTTTTTTAAGAGGCACCTTTTTTATTATATTTGGTAATAATCATTTAAATGATTAATATTAAGGGCATTAAATATGCAACGGCGCTTGTTTTAAAACTTTGCTTCATTGAACTTCAGAAAGGAAGGTAATGCCTATCCACATTGATTTCGAACAATATGAACTGGATAACGGCCTGCGCGTAATTTTACATCAGGATAAGAATGTGCCGATAGTCGCGGTTAATATCTGGTATCATGTCGGATCGAAACACGAGCAAAAAGGCAAAACCGGATTCGCCCATCTTTTCGAGCACATGATGTTTCAGGGCAGTCAGCACGTTCCGGATAATATGCATTTTCAACTGATCCAGAGTATCGGCGGTACCCTGAACGGCTCAACCTTTTTTGACCGCACCAATTATTACGAAACACTGCCTTCCCACTATCTGGAAATGGGTCTGTGGCTGGAGGCGGATCGCATGGGTTACCTGCTGCCGGCGATGACGCAGCAAAAGCTCGACAATCAGCGCGATGTGGTTAAAAATGAACGCCTGCAACGCTATGACAACATGCCCTACGGCACCTGGCTGGAAGAAATTCTGGCACTGGCCTATCCTGACAATTTCCCCTATCACTGGCCGGTGATCGGCTACATGGAAGATCTGGAGCAGGCGACGATGGATGATATTCATGCGTTCTTCAAAACTTATTATGCGCCCAATAATGCTTCTTTAGTGGTTGCCGGCGATTTTGAAATAAACAATGCTAAAAAACTGATCGAAAAACATTTCGGTCCGATTCCCGGCAACGGCCGCCTGCGCCAGCCGGCATTGCAGTTTACGGATTTTAACAGCGGTGAAAAACGAAAAACAGTTTACGACCGCGTGCAGTTACCCAGAATATACATGGCCTATCACCTGCCGCCTTATGGTGAAAATGCCTTTTATGCCGCAGACATGATTTCCGATATTTTTTCAGAAGGAAAATGCGCCCGCCTGCATCAATCGCTGGTTTACGAAAAACAGATCGCCCAGGAAGCACAAGCCTTTGTGCTGCCGATGCAGGCCTGTTCGCTGATGTTCTTTGTAGTCACCTTAAAACCGGATATAGTCATAGAAAGGGTGGAAAAAGAACTGCAGAAAGAAATTGACCGCATGGTCAGTGAAACCGTTTCGGAAGGAGAATTCCAGCGCATCAGAAATCAGATTGAAGCCCGCAAAGTGCGTGAGCTGCAACTAATCGCCCTTAAAGCCGATCTGCTGAATACTTTCAATACCTATTTTGATAATCCGGATTTGATTAATCATGAAATCAGCAGCTATCTGGCAATGACACGTTCCGATATAAAAAACACCGCCGAAAAATACCTGCGGAATGAGAATCGCGTTGTCGTCCATTTTCTGCCGGAGTCGTTTCAACAAAAATAAAAGGAGTACGTTTGAGTTACCCTGACCGGACAACAGTCCCCCTGCCTGCAAAACCAAAACCATTTCATTTTCCCGAATTCCGGCGGCATCGTCTTAACAACGGCCTGGAACTGTTATGCGCATCGCATAAATCCCTGCCTATCCTGAGCGTCAGCCTGGTGGTGAACTGTCCGGCAAAAGCGGACCCCGCGGAAAAAGAAGGCACGGTTAACCTGATTGGCAAATTAATCACCGAGGGTACCGGAAATCGCTCACGCCAGGATATCCTCAACGAACTGGAATTTATCGGCGCGCTTTACGGGGCGCACAATGACTGGAATGCGATTTATGTTGAAATGAATGTGTTAACCAAATATATCGACCGGGCCATGACCATCTTTGCGGATATTGCCCGTAATCCGTCCTTTCCTGAAAAAGAATTCGAACGCACGCGCCGTGAGATCATCATTAACCGCCTGCGCACGCTGGATAATGCGGCCAGATTATGCAGCGAACATTTTATACGCAGGTTATACGGCGATTTACGCTACGGCACGCCGCTGGAAGGTACGGAAGCATCGATCCGCAATATCACCCGTGAAGACCTGATCCGCCTTTATGAGACTTACTTTATCCCGGCCAATGCGGTTTTGATTATGGTTGGCGATTTATCCGACAATGAGTTTATTCAGATCGCCGGGCAATACTTTTCGGAATGGCCGCCGGCCCGGAAACCGGACCAGCCTGTTCAGCAGTTTTCCATGCCCGAAAAATTATCCGTTTCCCTGATCCATAAACCGGGCGCCGTGCAATCGGAGGTCAGAATCGGTCATCCCGGCATCGAACGCAAAAATCCGGACTATTTTGCCGTAACTTTAATGAATGAAATTCTGGGCGGATACTTTTTGTCCCGCATCAATATGAATTTGCGCGAGGACAAGGGTCTAACCTACGGCGCTCACTCGGCGTTTTCATCAAGAAAAGACAGGGGCACGTTTTACGTGAATGCCCCGGTTCATGCCCAGGCCACAGCGGAAGCGATTATCGAAATTATCAAAGAGATCGAAAACATCAGAAAAAATCCGGTAACCACGGAAGAACTGCAGAATGCCAGGGGATACCTGGTCGGTGTTTTTCCCATCGCCTTTGAAAGCGGCGATCAACTGGCCGCGGCACTGGCAAATATCACCGTATTCGAGCTGCCTGACGACTACTATGCCAATTACCGGGAAAAAATCACCCGCGTATCCGCCGAAGATATTCAGCAGGCGGCGCAAAAGTATCTGCATCCCGGCCGCCTGCAGGTGGTTGTAACCGCCGACCGCAATCTGGTCGAAGAAAACCTGAAAAAACATTTCCGGCTCGAAGTATATGACGTGCACGGCAAAAAGATCGCTTAAAGATTCCGAACCGGACAATTGCCGGCAGACATGAATTATTTGTAAATTTGCCTGTGCAGAGCTTGCCTCGCCGGCGGGCATAACACAGTTTCTTTTGTTAATAATAATCCGGAAACAAACATCATAACTTTTTAGCTGAGCACTGTCTGCGATGGAAAAATCAACGGTATTCGAAACACGGGGAAATGTAGAATTACTCAGCCAGCTCAAGGTGGCCCTGTTCGCTTCGAAGGAAACGCCAAAAACGCTGTATGCCGATGCCCTCGCCTTGTTTCAATCACTGCAGAACATGCCCCTTGCCCTGGCCGGAGGCTGGCATGCCCCGCTTGAAAAGTTTTTGTTTAAAAATATTTTACTGCGATGTCAGGCCAACTTTATTCAATATCTGGCGCGGGACATTAACCGGATAAAACCGGGCGCCGGACAAGCCGAATTACTTAAGAATGAAAAGCTGCTGCTCATTTCGCCGGATATCCGTCAGGTGCGCCCCTCGGAATCGCTTGTAAAAAAACGGGACAGCCTGCTTTTCTCACAGATCAGCAAAATACTTTTTCTGCATATCTCTCCGGGCGGCCGACTGGAAAAATATTTTAATCAGCTCAATCCGGCTGAGTATCATCTGTATATTCTGGATCATCCTTTAAACAAGCCCTTTTTCAGACAGGATGTTTTGCGGATCAACGCAGAGAACGCCGAAGATATTTTGAGTTAACACCCGGCTTACATTCAACCGGAATTTCAAAAAAATAAATCGAGTTAAAACAAAAACATATTTTTTACGTAGTGACATGTAATTCACTTCAATTTCAGACAGGCAAAAAATGAAATACAAATTGTTTATCGGTTTGATTTTATTCGTTTTTATGTTGCTTACAAAACCTGCTCCGCTTACCGCCCAGGCCGACGATGAAACGGACAGGGGCCATCATACTTATGAAGGATTCCGTAATCCGGATCCGGATTTCAGCAAACGCAAGACCAAAGATTTTTTGCGCTGGGCCGTATGGGAACGGATTACCGGGGATAAACCGGATAATCCCGATGCATATCATTTTGAAATTATCGAAAATGACGGCGCCTTTGTTCGCAACAATCAATCTAAAAATACCATAACCTGGATCGGACATTCGACGCTTTTGATTCAGCTTAACGGCGTCAACATCCTTACCGATCCCATCTGGAGCAAGCGCTGTTCTCCGGTACAATTTGCCGGCCCGGAGCGTTATGTGGAACCGGGAATCGCTTTTGAAGACCTGCCGGCAATCGATCTTGTGCTCATCTCTCACGACCATTACGATCATCTTGATGAAGATACGATTAAAAAACTGGGCAATACACCCTACTATCTCGTGCCCCTGGGTGTTGGCGCCATTCTGGAAGGCTGGGGCATCAATCATTATGATGAACTGGACTGGGGGGATTCGATCGTTTTCAATAAAATGAAAATCATCTGCACACCGACCCGGCACTTTTCGGGACGGTCCCTTTTCGGCAGGAACAAAACCCTGTGGGCAAGCTGGACGGTAAAAGCCGATACCTTCAGTTTTTATTACGGCGGCGATTCCGGATATTTTGACGGCTACAAAGAAATCGGACAAAAATACGGTCCGTTTGATTTGGTGGCTTTGCCCATCGGCGCCTACCTGCCGCGCTGGTTCATGTCGCCCGTTCATCTCGGTCCGGACGATGCCATAGACGCTTATCAGGATTTAAAGGGCAGGATATTTGTGCCGATCCACTGGGGCACATTCGATCTGGCCGATGAAGCGCTCGATAATCCGCCGAAAGTATTACGGCACGAAATTGAACGCCGCGAACTCGATCCGGATAATTTCTGGATCATGAAGCACGGTGAGACAAAAATTATTGAAGCGGACACAAGCGCGACAAATGCAGCAATCGCCGCACCGGCAGCAGACTAAAAAAAATTTCTTTGAGAGAAATTAAGTAAAAATCCCCAGAAATGTCGTCAGGATAATCAGATAAACCAGCAATCCGAAAATATCATTTGAGGTGGCGATGAAGGGCGCCGTTGCCAGCGCCGGATCAATATTCATGCGTTTGAACAGCAGGGGCAGGAGCGCGCCGATCACTGCCGCCACGTTGATAACGATAAACATCGTCAGCGCTAAAATTGAGGCGAACAGCATATTCTGCCAGAGATAAATAATCAGAAAGGTCAGCAGCGAGAAAAACAGACCGTTAAACAACGAAATTTTCATTTCCCTGACCAAGCGCTTGCCGGAATCGCTCAGCGTGATATCGCCCGTGGCCAGACCGCGCACAACAATAACACTGGCCTGCTGGCCGATAGAACCGCCCATGGCCATAATCAGCGGGAAAAAAAAGGCAGAGGCAATGTATTCCTGAATCGTAGCGTCAAAGGCCTGTAAAATCATCGCCGTAATAATGTTGCCGAAAAAAGCGACCAGCAACCAGGGAATTCTGGCCCTGGTTAATATAAATGTCGACTCTTCCAAAACTTCTTCACCGGGGGCGCCGGCCATAAATGCCAAATCCTCGGAACCCTCTTCTTCCATTACATCGACAATATCATCAACGGTGATGCGACCCACCAGCCGTTTGTATTCGTCGATTACCGGCGCACTGACCAAATCATATTTTTTAAAATGATTGGCAACTTCTTCCTGATCCATTTCAACACTAACCGGATAGATTTCCGTGATCATGATTTCGCGTAAAGTAGTATAGCCTTTTGCCAGTACGAGATCGGTTAAGGAGACGATGCCCAGCAAACGTTTATCTTCATCCACCACCCAGATATTGTAGATATCTTCCAGCTCTTCTCTCGACTCACGGATGGTCTCTATGGTTTCATTTACGGTAGCGGTAGCGGGCAAGGCGACAAACTCCAGGGCCATGATGCCGCCGGCCGTATCCTCTTCGTAATGCAGCAGTTCTTTAACTTCATCGGCATCTTCCTCGGTCATGCGGTCCAGAACTTTTTCAGCGATATCCTCAGGCAGTTCACCGATGATATCCGCGGCATCATCGGAATCCATCTGGTCAAGCAGTGCGGAAATTCTGGATTCGCCGGCCCCTTCCAGTACCTGCTCGATAAGCGGGGCTTCCAGTTCGCGCAGCACTTCGCTGGCGATTTCGTGAGGCAGGGTATCAAATATAAAGCGGCGTTCTTCCTTACGCAGCCGATTCAGGATTTCTTCGATATCGGCGGGATGCAGATCGGCAATAATATTGAGCAAGGCGCCCTGATTTTCCGTTTCAATGAAAGCCCTGATATCAGGAATAATGCCGTCGTAATCGAGTTCACTCATAGCCTTGTTCCAATTTTAGTTGAATCTCGTTTGAAAGAATTTTGAATTCCTGCAGACTCAGCGTTTCAGGTCGTCTTTCCAGGTTTATTGATTGCAGTGAATATACCATACTTTTGTCAAATTTTCTACTTAAAGAATTGCGCAGCATTTTCCGGCGATAATTAAACGTGCCGCGTACGATCCTGCGAAAAAGCTTTTCATCGCCGATCCCTTCCACACGATCATAAAAATCGATTTTAATCACCGCGGAATCCACCTGTGGCCGCGGATAAAAATTGCTGCTTTTTACATCAAATAAATAACTGACCCGGCCGTAGGTCTGACACAAGACCGACAGTATGCCGTAAGTTTTACTTCCGGCGGGGGCGCTGATCCGTTGTGCAACCTCTTTCTGAAGCAGCAGCACGGCGCACTCGAATAACCGGTAATTATCCAAAAGCCTGAAAATAATCGGACTGGTGATGTGATAGGGAATATTGCCTACCACCTTGATATCGCTCTGCCCCGATCCAAAAATACCGGAAAGGTTTACATCCAGGAAATCCCTGTTTATGATTCGGATATTGCGCTTAAACTGCTTTTCAAGCAAGTCGGCGCAATCCGGGTCGATTTCCACCGCACGGTAATCCGCCGGCGTAGCCTCGATGATCTGCCCGCAAAGGGCGCCCTTTCCGGGGCCGATTTCCAGTACACAATCCTCTGACTGAATATTCAGGGCATCGACAATTTTTGAAACATAATGCCGGTTGGTTAAAAAATTCTGGCTGTATTTTTTTTTCGGATGCATGGACCATTCACTGCACGGCATTGTGCCGATGACTATAAACTTAACTTAAAAAGGGCCTGGGCATTCTCGCTGGTAATGCGGGCCAGCTCTTCGAGCCCGATGCCTTTGATCTCGGCGATTTTTGCCGCGGTGTGCACCACATAAGCCGGTTCGTTGCGTTTTCCGCGCAGCGGCGCCGGAGCCAGAAAAGGAGAATCGGTTTCGAGGAGTAACCGTTCCAGCGGTGTTGCTTCAACCAGCGGGATCAGTTTATTTTTTTTGAAGGTAACATTTCCGGTAAAGGAGATATAAAAATTCGTCATTAATATTTTTTCCAGAAAATCCGTCGTCCCCGAAAAGGCATGCAGCACGCCGTTTAAATTGGAGGCATTATCCTCAGTTAAAATTTCGTGGACATCGTCATGGGATTCACGATTATGGATAATACAGGGTAATTCGAATTTCCGGGCCATCAGCAATTGCTGGCGGAACACCTTTTTCTGGGTTTCCTTATCGGCCTTCATGTGATGATAATCCAGGCCGATTTCACCGATGGCAACGACTTTATCCCCGGCAGCCAGTTCTTCGATTGCCGCAAAATCATTTTCATCAACACCTGCGCAATCCGTGGGATGAATACCGACGGCGGCATAAAGCGATGCGTATTTTTCCGCTAAAAGTACAGCCTGACGCGATGTTTCAATATTTGTGCCGATGGTGATAATGGCCGCAACATCGCTGCCTATGGCGCTCTGAATAACCTTTTCGCGGTCTTCATCAAATGAGTTAAAATCCAGATGACTGTGTGTATCAATATACATAAATAATTTTGACCTCCGAAAACTGAAGCAACCGAAAGTTTGAAACCTCTATTTGATTCGACTGCCGGATTTAATATCATCCATTGCGGTTAAAAGGGATAAGCCCGCTTCGTCAACGGCGGCCAGGATCATGCCCTCCGATTTTAATCCGCGTATGGTTGCCGGTTTTAAGTTGGCGACAAGCACAACTTTTTTCCCTATCAACGTTTGCGGCTGATAATGTTCCGCAAGCCCGGCGATCACTTCGCGTTGTTCCGTCCCGACCCTGACCCGGAGTTTTAAAAGACGATCACTTTTTTTAACCCTCTCCGCCTCAACGACCTCGGCGATGCGCAGGTCAATTTTACCAAAGGTTTCAATGTCAATCAAATCGGATTCCGGTTTCGGTTCTGCTTTCCGCTGTTTCTGTCCGGCAATTTCGCGCTGGATATGTTCCAGTCTTTCGATTTCCGGGGCAATATCGGCATCTTCCAGTTTTGAGAACAGGATCGGCGCTTTATTAAGCTGGTGCCCGGCTGATAATTTTAATTCCGCCGCATCATCCCAATGATATTTATCAGTCACGTTAAGCATCCGGCGGATTTTTTCCGTGCTGAACGGCAGCACCGGCGCCGAGACAATCGACAGGCTGTGCACCATCTGCAAACAAAGGTTCAGCGTGGTCGCGCATTTTTCCGGATCATCCTTACGGCTGAGCCAGGGGGCTTTATCGTTAAAATACTTGTTGGCAAAGCGGGCCAGATCCATAAATGCCCTAATATAAGCTCTGAACTGGTAAGCATCGATAAGTTTTCCCAGTGCCGCGGGCGCCTGTCCGATTTTTTCGATCAGCTCCCGGTCCATGGCATCCGGGCTGTTACTTTGAGGGACTTTTCCGTCAAAATACTTCTGAACAAAAGTCATGGTGCGGTTGATAAAATTTCCCAGGATATCGGCCAGCTCATTGTTACGCCGGGCCTGGTAATCCTTCCAGGAAAAATCCGCATCCCGCGTTTCGGGCAGATTAGCGGCCAGCACATAACGCAGGGCGTCCGGATCGAATTTTTTCAGATAATCGTCGAGCCAGACCGCATAGTTGCGGCTGGTGGAAAGTTTATGTCCCTCGAGATTGAGAAATTCATTGGCCGGCACGTTATCGGGCAGCACATAATCGCCGTGCGCCATCAGCATGGCCGGAAAGATCAAACAATGGAAAACAATATTATCTTTGCCAATGAAGTGAACCAGACGCGCATCCGGTTCCCGCCAGTATTTTTTCCACAGACCGGCATCGCCTTTCTGATCCGCCCATTCGATGGTGGCGGAGATATAACCAACCGGCGCATCGAACCAGACATAGAGCACTTTGCCTCTGGCGTCGGCCTCGTATTTTTCGGCGATATCTTCGGGAACCGGCACGCCCCAGGGCAGATCGCGCGTAACGGCACGATCTTTCAGACCATCGGCGAACCAGCTGTTAATCTGCCCCAGGGTATTTGATTTCCACTCCGGATGGGAAGCGATCCACTTTTCCAGTTTTTTCTGATAGAGGGACAGGGGCAGATACCAGTGTGTGGTTTCCTTTAAAACCGGTTTGGCATTGGTGATGGCGCTGCGCGGGTCCTTCAGTTCTTTTGGACTGAGGGTGCTGCCGCAGCTTTCACACTGATCGCCGTAAGCATCGTCATAATCACAAGCCGGGCAGCGGCCGCGCACAAAGCGGTCGGCCAGAAACATCTTTGCTTCGGGATCATACAGTTGTTTTTCATTCTTCAGAATAAATTCATCTTTTTCGGCCAGTTTTCTGAAAAAATCCTGGCTTGTTTTCGCGTGCACCGGCGATGAGGTTCTGCCGTAATAATCGAAAGTCATACCAAAGGCTTCGAAGCTCTTTTTATTCTTTTCATGAAAGCGGTCGACCACCTCTTGCGGGGTAATGCCTTCGCTGCGGGCGCGCAGCATGATGGGCACGCCGTGCTCGTCCGAACCGCAGATATAAAGCACATCCGATCCCTTAAGACGGTGGTAACGGACGAAAATATCCGCGGGCAGATAGGCGCCGGCCAGATGTCCGAGATGAATCGGACCGTTGGCATAAGGCAGTGCGCTGGTAACTAATATTTTTTCCGGCAAAGCAGCTCTCCGTTTTCCATATAAGATATATTAAATTGGTTTAGCGAATTTCAATTTAAAATAGTCAACTAAAATATGCAAATATGATAAAGCGGTCCGATGAAAGCGTTCCGCCATAGGAGACGGATAAAAACGGTATCCTTTATAAAGCAGGATAAGAAACGTTTGGTTTCTTCACACATCTCTGAACATATCCGGCACCAGGTAAATAAATCTGCAAACCGTTTATTTTTTTTCTTGCTTTTCAAAATATTTTTCGGATATTTACTATTATCGTTT
>CAYXRA010000059.1:0-24006 GCA_964467525.1 uncultured Calditrichaceae bacterium | reverse complement strand
CCGTGTTCTTTAAAACTGAAGTAGTCATCCGCTGTGATGATCAGATGATCGAACACGGGAATTTCAAGAATATGGCCGCTTTTGACCAGCCGTTCGGTGATACTCAGATCGGCATCGCTGGGATAAAGCAAACCGGACGGATGATTATGCATCACGATGATCCCTTTAGCCATGTGCCGGATCGCCGGATTAAACACTTCGCGCGGGTGCACAAGCGAAACATCCATTAGTCCGCGGGTAATCTCGAAATCGAGAATGCGGCGCATGGCCGCATCCAGTAAGATTACATAAAAACTTTCTTTCTCGAGGTGTCCCAGTACCGGCTGGTAAATACTGGCAATGCGTTGGGGATTGGTAAAACGCACCATATCGGCTTCGGCGCGCTGTTTTTTCAGATTGCGGTAAAGCTGAAAGGCGGCGATCAGTTTCACCGCTTTGGCCGGACCGATGCCGCGAATGGACTGCATTTCGCTGAAATTAGCCTGACTGAGGGCTTCCAGAGATTTGAAATGACGGAGCAGTTGTTTGGATAGCTCAACGGCATTGTACTGTTCGGTGCCCTGTCCCAGTAAAATGGCCAGCAATTCGGCGTTGCTCACCGCAGCCGGACCCTGCTGAATTAATTTTTCCCGCGGCCGTTCATCGAGCGGCCAGTCGGTGATACGGGACTTGAATTGAGACGGTTCGTTGATTTTATCAGCCACGATGGTATTCCCGGAATTTATGAGACTGATTTGAAGATGCTGTTGCGTCAGGCCTTGCATTTCTTTCATTTCGAATGAAGTGAGAAATCTGGGCCTGCACCGTTGCGATTTCCCGCCGCTGTGCGACTCGAAATGACAAGTTTTGTTCGCTAACACTACCGATTCTTATCTATCAAAAATAATGCTTAATCTAAATTGCTCAAGAAAAAAACCGCTGCGGATCAGGACTTATTTTCCCGGTGCCATTCACTGATATACGCCACCGACTCCTTCAGCGATGAGCCCGGACCGAACAGCCTGCCCACCCCCATTTCCATCAGTTTTTTGATTTCGCTGTCGCCCATGATGCCGCCGCCGGTGAGCAGGACATCATCCATCTTGTTTTCTTTCATCAATTTGAGCACGCGGGGAAAGACAGTCATATGGGCACCGGACAAAATGCTGAGTGCAATAACATCCACATCCTCCTGAATCGCGGCATCGACAATCATTTCCGGCGTCTGGCGCAAACCGGTGTAAATAACTTCGAATCCGGCGTCCCTGAACGTTGCCGCCACCACCTTCGCGCCGCGGTCGTGGCCGTCCAGACCGGCCTTAGCCACCAAAACACGGATATTCTTTTTCATAGAATTTTACTCCACGGTTTCAAAAATCTGTCGGTTCTACATATTCGCCGAACTCTTCTTTCAGCGTATTAACCATTTCGCCTACTGTTGCATAGGCCTTGGCGCAGTCGATCAGTACCGGCATCAGGTTGGTATTATCCTTTGCCGCTTTCTTCAGTCTTTGTAACTGCGTGTCCACTTCTTGCTGTTCGCGCTTTTTCCTTAACTCACCGAGCCGTTTTATCTGCCGCTTCTCTACTTCCGGGGAAATCTGCAGCAGGGGTATTTCGATCTTTTCATCCTTTTCCTGAAATTCGTTGATGCCGACAATAATCCGGTCCTTGTTTTCGATTTCATTCTGGTACTGATAGGCGGCGCGGGCGATTTCCTTCTGAAAATATCCCTTTTCGATGGCCGGGATCACCCCGCCCAGGCCTTCGATTTCCCTGAAATAGGTTTCGGCGTCGGCTTCCATTTTGTTGGTCAGATTTTCCATGAAATAACTGCCGGCGAAGGGATCGACGGTATGGGGCACGCCGGTTTCGTGGGCGATGATCTGTTGGGTGCGCAGGGCGATTTTGACTGCCTTTTCCGAAGGCAGGGCCAGCGTTTCGTCCATGGAGTTGGTGTGCAGTGATTGCGTGCCGCCCAGCACGCCGGCCATCGCCTGATAAGCCACGCGGATAATATTGATTTCCGGCTGCTGGGCCGTCAGTGTGCAGCCGGCGGTCTGCGTGTGAAAGCGCAGCATCAGAGAGCGCTCCTTTTTTGCGCCGTATTTATCGCGCATCCGTTTGGCATATATCCGCCTGGCAGCACGCAGTTTGGCGATTTCCTCAAAAAAGTCGTTATGGGAATTAAAGAAAAAAGATAAGCGCGGTGCGAAATCATCCACATCGAGGCCTCGTTCCATGGCCGCCTCGATGTAGGCGAATCCATCGGCCAGCGTGAAGGCCAGCTCCTGGGCCGCTGTCGATCCGGCCTCGCGGATGTGATAGCCGCTGATGCTGATGGTATTCCATTGCGGCATTTCTTTAGTGCAGTATTCGATCATATCCACGATAATGCGCATGGACGGATGGGGCGGAAAAATGTATTCCTTCTGGGCGATGTATTCTTTCAGAATATCATTCTGAATGGTGCCGCGCAGCTTATCCGGCGCTACCCCCTGCCTTTCGGCCACGGCAACGTAAAAAGCCAGTAAAATCATCGCCGGCGAATTAATGGTCATGGAAGTGGAAATCTGATCCAGCGGTATACCGTCGAACAGAATTTCCATATCGGCCAGGGAACTGACCGCTACCCCGCAGATGCCCACTTCCCCTTCGCTGAAGGGATCGTCGGCGTCGCGCCCCATCAGGGTCGGCAGATCGAATGCCACCGAAAGACCTGTTTGGCCGTTGGCTAAAAGATACTTGAAGCGATTGTTGGTATCTTCCGGTGAACCGAATCCGGCAAACTGGCGCATGGTCCACAGACGACCGCGGTACATGTTGGCATGCACACCGCGGGTGTAAGGGAATTGTCCCGGCCAGCCCAGGTCGCGCTCATAGTCAAAATTTTCAAGCGATTCCGGCGTAACCATCAGTTCCACCGGTTCACCGGAAGCGGTTATAAATTTGGCGTCGCGGGTCTTAGCCTGCTTAACGGCCTCCTGCCACTTCTTTTTTCCTTCTGACATAAGTATCCCCTAAATTTTTAATTATGTTTTTACTTTCTAAGAATGACGCTGCCATCGTTAAATTCGATATTTGATAAATCGATCTTATCCAGAGCAGCCTGATTTACAATACCCATTTTTTTGAGCCGGGATAAACTGAGCTTCAAATTGCCTAACTGAACAGTCGATTGATCGGATATGGCGGTGCGCTGACCTGTTTTTTGTGGCAGCGCTTTGATTTTGACATAAACCTCATCCCCCATAATCGAGCCTGCTTTGTCGATCAGATCCTTCGCCTGTTGCGGCAATGCACCGGTCTTGAATTGATTCAGGTCGAGCATCAGTTCCATTTCCACATGATCTTTCTTCAGGGTGGTTTTGGCGCCCTTGATTGTTTTCCTGATATCGATATTGGTCTGATTTTGGGTCCGCGCCAGAATCAGCCCGGTGAGCTGGGCTTCATTGAGCTTAACCGCCGACTTTTCCGCCATTTCCTGCCTGACGCGTTTTTCCGTATCAGGCGCGGTTTCCAGCATGTACTCGACGGGCGCCACGGTTTTTTCCTTATACCAGACCGGTTGATAATTGATTTTACTGATAAAATAATAAGCCGCGCCGCCAATGATGATAACTATTGCCAGAATGATTATCAGAAATGTTCGCATCGATCCTTTTCCTTATAATTCCTCAGCCAGTCTTTTCAGGTATTTTTTACTCTCCATGCGCAGCAAACCGAGACTGGACGTTTTGTCGGTTATCAGAACGGCATATTCCTCCCGCTGCGTAATTTGAATCAAATGCATCATGCCGTTCTCAAAATCAATAAAAATTTCAACCGGTTTACCCAGTTTGATTTCCCCGGAAAACCGGGCGGTTTGATTTTGTAAACCGGCAAATTCGTTGACTAATTCCGGAATATTAAAAGAATTTTTATCTTGTGGCCTTACTTTAGATGCAATGGGAAATCCTTCGCCGTCGAACAGAATAACCGCCTTCACCCCTTTAATGTCCAGCATTTCATCCATGATATCCGAAAGGCGGCGTTGTCTTTTACTCTTCTCGGACTGGCGTTTTTGGGCGATGACATTTTGTTGTTCATCGGCGCGACGCAGTCCCTCCAATAGAAGCGACTGCCAGCCTTTGACAATGGTTTCCTTATCTGCTGTTACGCCTTTTTCCACGGAAAAACTGCCCCCTTCCCAGCTTAGTATTTCATAAAAGGCTTCCTCGCCCTGCAGATTATCCAAAACTGCATGTATGATATTTCCGTCCTCAAAATAGATAACACCGCTTTGTAAATCCTTTTTGATATGCAGGGCATTGGTAAGGCGCCCCAGACAATTCATCTGGATCAGATCGCTAAGCTGAAAATCTGAAATGCGTCCCTCGAAACCTTTTTTCTCTTCGACGCTGTCCAGGATCAGTTGCCTGAGCTCCTGAATTTCGAAGGGCTTTTCTATGTATTTAAAGCAACCACGCTCGCTGGCTTCCTGCTGCACTTCCGAAGAACCATAGGCAGTCATTATAATTACCTTGGTCGTTGGATAGTTTTCACGAATGCGCAGCAACAAATCAAGACCGGAAATCTCCGGCATACGCACATCGGATATCACCAGTTCAACGGGAAGCTGCGATAAGACTTCCAGCGCCGCCTTGCCGCTGTTCACGGTTATCAGTTCATATTTGTTTTTATCTTTGGAAAGATGCTTGGCAATGGACCAGGTCAGATCCTCTTCATCGTCCACAACTAATACACGTTTTTGTTCAGCCATAATTCTCCGTCATTTATCTATTCCTGCAGGTACCACTGACCGACATTGCGGATAAAATCATTACGTCTTGGATCAACATTCTTCAGTTTTTCCGATATTATGCTGATCATGTTTTGGTTGAACAGTACGGTTATGGGCCGTTCACGTATAATGATTTTCTGAAATTCGATCCAGCTAGCCCTGCGTTTTTCCTTATCTTCATTATTTAATGCCCGATCGAGCAGACCATCAACACGGGAATTACTGTAATTCATAAAATTATTTCCCTGGTCTATTTGTTTCGAATGAAACAGCTCGGCCAGATTATAAGGACCGTTTTCCAGCCAGGAAATCAGCACCGCGTCAAAATCGGCGCTTTGCAGACGATCCAGTAATACTTTCCAGGGTACATTTTCCAGTTTTGTCTTAATCCCCAGGGCCTGATAGCAGGCGCGGATATTAACGGCCAGTTCAGAACGAATATCGCTCTCTTCATTCGTAAGAATATTCAGCTCGAATGGTTTACCGTTTTTTTCCAGGTAACCGCTCGTGCCCCGGCGCGTCCAGCCGGCTTCACCGAGCAGCTCCGCCGCTTTCAGCGGATCGTACGGCAATGCTTCCGTATTATGATAGGCCCAGAAATCCGGATAAGCAGGTACATCCTGCACGCGGGCATAACCGGAAAGTACCCCGTCTACCAGCGTATTGCGGTCGAGAGCATAGGTCAGCGCTTTTCTTATCTTTGCCGATTGCAGCGCGGGTTTATTCAAATTCCATCCGATAAAAGTAAATCCGTGCTGATTGCCCGTTTCAATTCGATAATCCGAAAGTCCGGCAATGCGGTTTACTTCGGTAAGCGGAATGCTTTGGACAAAATGAATCTGATGCCCGATGAGCGCTGCTATTAACCGCTCGGAATCATCAAAAAAAACAAATTCTATTGAATCCGCATAAGGCTGTCTGCCGGCAAACGCATTATTTCTTTGCAACACGATATGCCCGGACTGCCTTCCCGATAGCACATACTGCCCGCAGCCAATAAAATTTTCGGCGTATTCACGGCGAAAAGTGGAAAAATCATCCACATCCTGCAACTGCCGGGCATTCATTATCGGAAATCTTGTATGAAAATTGAGGTCATTCAGAGGCTGCTCAAAACTAAACTGGACGACAAATGAATCAATGATCGTTGCACTACCCTCATATTCGGGTTTATAAATCGGATTGATCCTGTCCTTAAATTTTTTAATGAAGGCATAGGTCGCTTTCACATCGGCCGCGGTGAGCGGCTGACCATTCTGCCAGAAATAATCCCGGTTAATTAAATAACGAATGGTACGCTTATCCTGCGATAACTGCCAGCCGCTGGCCAGAAAAGGAATGGGATCGCCTTCGGCATCAGAATCCGTGAGCGGCGGATTGAGTAAATTACCGCTGATAACCTGGGCATAATATTCCGTAAGTGTGAATGGGAACAGATCGTCAATGCTGCCAATGAGTCCGATTTTTATGGTCCCGCCGCGTCTGGCCTGATCTTTATCCGCCGCATCTTTTTTCTGGCATTGCGTTAAGAAAAGTAAAAAAATCATTATAAAAAAGAATAGCAACGATATTCTTTTAATCATTGAAAAAATCAGCTCCATAAAAAATATATGATCAGAAACGCCGGAGAAACGAACATCAGGCTGTCAAAACGATCCAGAATACCACCGTGACCTAGTAGCAGGTTTGATGAATCCTTGACCTGGGCATCCCGCTTAAACCAGGATTCAACCAGATCACCCCATTGCCCGACAATCCCGACGATCAATCCGGATACAATTTTCAGTATAATGGAAATTTCCAGTAAACCTATCCACTCCACAGCAAAAAATATCAGCAGGGCGCCGAACAATCCGGCAACAGCGCCCTCGATACTCTTTTTCGGTGAAACGCGCTCGAAAAGACGGTGCCTGCCGAAGCGGATACCTATAAAATAAGCAAAGGTATCGCAGGCCCAGACCGAAACAAAAATAGTAAGCACGAATGCGCCGGCGGCATTGCGTCCGCTGATTGGCAGGGCATCCTGCAAATTAAACCTGAAAAACAACAGCGCCGCCAGAAAGAAAACCGGATAGACCAGCGACAGCAATGAACCGGCAATATTCAAAATGGCCGACCCCTTGTTTCTGAACATTTCAACAGCAAAAATTGACAATATAAATAACAGCAGCAGATCGAACAAAATCTTATGAAAACCATAAGCCGTTAAATATAGAATTAAAAGACCGCTCAGAATACTAAGCACCCGCTGGGCGCGAATATCCTTTGATTTTAAGATTGAAAAAAGTTCAAACTGTCCCAGAACGGCAATTAATGCAACGATAAAAAGAAAATACAGCCCGCCTTTGAGTACCGAAAAAATGAGAATTGGAATACCAATCACCGCCACCAGTATGCGCAGGGGCAAATCTTGCATAGAAACTCCGAATCAATTGTGATTCTTTAAGTTATGGATAAAATGTTTTTGATGCAAAGGGATCGTACGCGGAGGGCATAGCGCATGGGGCATGGCGGGGAGAGTAAAGCGTAAGCAGGATGAATGGAAGATTGGAAGGATGGAAGGAAAAGAGACTGAGTGAATGAGAGATGCAGAGAATCGGAAATCTGAGATCGGAGGTCAGATACCGGAGAGGAAAGCTGGGGGGGAAATGAAAAATGAGAAAAACGTGAAGAACTGCCCCCCACAGCCGAATAACGATTAACGAATAACGAGTAACGAATAACGATTAACATTCTTATCCCCTTTTCTCTTTACTATTTACTCTTTTCTTCTCTCCGATTAACGAATCCGCTTCCGCATGTCCTTAATTCTTTTAATCTCATCGCGCAACACCGCGGCACGCTCAAATTCCAGATTTGCCGCCGCGGTTTCCATTTCTTTGGTAAACCGTTCAATCAGCTCTTCACCGCTCAGGGTATCGCCATATTCGATTTCCGGTTCGGCCACGCGGGGCAGCGCTTTGCGCACGTCCGCCACCGAGGTGGTGCGCATAATTTCCTCAGCAGATTTGTAAATGGTTTCCGGCGTGATGCCCATTTTTTTATTGTAACGCAGTTGTTTTTTGCGTCGCCGGCTGCTCTCATCCATGGTCCGGCGCATCGAGTCGGTAATCCGGTCGGCGTAAAAAATAACTTTGCCGCCCACATTGCGTGCCGCCCGTCCGGCCGTCTGCATCAGGGAAACGTAGGAACGCAGGAATCCCTCTTTATCGGCGTCGAGAATGGCGACCAGGGATACCTCCGGCAGATCGAGTCCCTCGCGCAGCAGATTGATGCCCACCAGCACATCGAACTGCGCCAGGCGCAGATCACGCAGAATGCCGACCCGTTCCAGAGCGTCGATTTCCGAATGCAGATAGCGTACGTTAATGCCCGCCGATTGCAGGTAATCAGTTAAATCCTCGGCCATGCGCTTTGTCAGCGTTGTTACCAGTGTGCGTTCTTTTTTTGCCGCCCGTTCTTTAATTTCATGGATCAGATCGTCGATCTGCGTAGCCACCGGTTTGATTTCGATTTCGGGATCGATTAAGCCGGTCGGCCGGATAACCTGCTCTACGACAACGCCGCCGCTTTTTTCCAGTTCGTAAGGCGCCGGCGTTGCCGAGACGAAAATTGTCTGATTGGTACGTTTTTCAAATTCACTGAAGCGCAACGGCCGGTTATCGAGGGCGCTGGGCAAACGGAAGCCGTGTTCCACCAGCGTCTCTTTGCGCGAACGGTCACCGTTGTACATCGCCCGGATCTGGGGAATGGACTGATGCGATTCATCAATGATCAGCAAATAATCTTTCGGGAAAAAGTCAATTAATGTGTAAGGCGGTTCACCGGCTTTACGATCCGACAGATGACGTGAATAATTTTCGATACCGGAGCAGTGGCCGATTTCCTCCATCATTTCCAGGTCAAAATTGGTGCGCATTTCCAGTCGCTGGGCTTCAAGCAATTTATTCTGTTCGCGCAGTTTCTTCAGCTGGTCATCCAGTTCCAGACGAATTGTTTCCATGGCCATGCGCATTTTTTCCGTGGGCGTCACGAAATGTTTTGCGGGATAGATTACCGCCTTGTCCGCCTCGCCGGTTGTTTTTCCACTGGTCGGATCGATAAACTTAATACTTTCCACTTCGTCACCGAAAAACTCCACACGATAGGCGAATTCTTCATAAGCGGGAAAAATATCGACAATATCGCCGCGAATGCGAAAGGTGCCTCGCTGAAAATCAAAATCATTGCGCGTATACTGAATATCGACCAGTTTCATCAGCAAATCCTGCCGGTTGTACATTTCACCGCGACTGATTAAAACCAGCATGCTGCGGTAATCATCCGGGGAACCGATGCCGTAAATGCAGCTCACACTGGCCACGACGATTACATCGCGGCGGGCCAGCAGAGCGCTCGTGGCCCGCAGGCGCAGCCGGTCTATTTCATCATTAATAGAAGCATCTTTCTCGATATAGGTATCACTGGAAGGAATATAGGCCTCCGGTTGATAGTAGTCATAATAACTGATGAAGTATTCCACGGCATTGTCGGGAAAGAATCCTTTAAATTCCCCGTAAAGCTGGGCGGCCAGCGTTTTATTGTGAGAAATGATCAGCGTCGGTTTGTTGATCTCGGCAATCACATTGGCCATGGTGTATGTTTTACCGCTGCCTGTTACGCCGAGCAATGTCTGGAAACGATCACCGCGGGTCAGGCCTTCGGACAATTCTATAATCGCCTGCGGCTGATCGCCCTGCGGTTTATAGGATGAAACTAATTTGAATTTTTCCATTGCTTTTCAAAATGCTTAAATTAAATTTTTATTTTTAACTGGAAACTAACAATATACATTATTAAGTAAATTTTTGACAAAATATTTCAGGAAAAAAATTATTTTTAATGCTAACTTTTTAACTTTTGCTTTGTCTTAGTAAGTAAAGGAGGCAGGTTGGAAAAAGAAGATCGCGTTCTGATCGAAGAAACATTATCCGGCAAGCTTGAATCGTACGACGATTTAATGCAGCGGTACCAGAATCTGGTTTTTAAAATCGCGCTCGGCTTTGGCCGGAACAAGGACAATGCCATGGATATAACGCAAAACGCTTTTTTGAAGGGATATGAAAACCTGAAATCCTTCAAAGGTAAAAGCCCCTTTAAGTCGTGGATATCCCGTATAGCCTACAACGAAGGAGTAAACTGGTCGAGAAAACATGGCAAATTTGCCGCGGATGATTCAATCGAAGAGGAAAATTTTATGCATGATCATCAGCCGTCCCAGGAAGATGAGATTTTGGCTAAAGAACATAAAAAACATCTGATGCGCAGTCTGTTTAGTCTGAATACCAAATACAGGCTGGCGGTAGTTCTGAGGTACTGGAAAAATACGCCAATCAAAGAAATTGCCGCCATAATGAACACCAGTGAAGGTGTAGTCAAAAATATGCTGTATCGCAGTTTACAGCGCTTAAGGACGGAGTTAAGCGCCCAAAATATCAGAGGAGTCCATTAATGAAAAGCTGTAAAAAATACACAGCCCTTTTAAAAGCCCTGATATCCGGGGAAATCAGCGAGGCTGATAAAGAGGAGCTGTTAAATCATATCGATAGCTGCGCCCATTGCCGCGAACTATACGAATTAAACCAGAGTCTGGACCAAACCGCATCCGTGATCCCCGATGCGGAAACGGAAACCTACGCGGCGATGCGCCGGAATGTTCTGCGCGCAATCAGGTATAAAGAGGCCCGCCGGGCAACACCCTGGTACGCCGATATCCGGATTTTTATGCAGGATTTTGTAAGACGTCCGCTCGTTGCCTACGGTGTAGCTCTGATCCTTTTGGTGACCGGATTTTTCATCGGCAGGGAAAAGGATCCGGTTTATTTGCAGGGACAAGACAGCGGTTTGATAAAACAGATCAGTTATAGCGCCGCACAGAATACGGACTTTGAAGCGCTTGTCAATTCCCCCTATATTTTTTCGGATGTTAAGATAAAAGACATGGACCGGGATTTGGTAACCCTGAGTTTCAATGTTCAAACCCATGTTGAAATCACCCGTCCCAAGGACGATCTCCTGGTGCGCGAGGTAGTGGCACAGTCGATTTTGAATCAGCCCAACCCCGGCTACCAGCTTAAAACAATTGCCTATTCGGAAAATCTGCTCGATCCCAAGATACGGGATGCCCTGATCTATACCATGAATCATGACAGCGATTATGCCGTGCGCCTTAAAGCAATAGAAAGTCTGACCCGCTATCCCAACGATCCCCGGATTCAGGAAGCGTTTCTTGATCTGCTGCGGGGTGACTATCCCATTCAGATGCGCCTGATGGCTATCGATTATCTGACCAAAAACAAAATTGCCAGGCCGGTGCTGGCAAAAGAGCTCGGCAATATGCAACAGAAAGATAATACACCTGTGCTATTAAAAGCCAATCAATATTTACAGGATAACTAACCAAACATTCATTTAAGGAGGACTAAAAAAATGAAGAAAACTATGCAGATCGTATTCATGCTGCTAATCCTTGTCAGCCTGACCCTGGCTCAGACTTTTGAACGACAGTTTGATCTGGCGATGGGAAAGTCGGTTGAGGTGAACATGCGTTCCGGCGGCTCCATAGAAGTGGAAGGCTGGGACAACAATCAGGTGCTGGTGCGTATCCGTAATCACCCGGACGACATCGAAGATATGGTTGACTTTGATCTGAGCAGCAGTGAACTCGAAATTGATGTTTTCGATGGCTACGGCAATCGTTCCAAAAGCGTAAACCTGGAATTGTTCGTACCTAACAAAACCGATCTGGAATTACACACGATGGGCGGCTCGATGTCCATATCCAAGCTTGAGGGCGAATTCTCAGGAAAAACCATGGGCGGTTCCATCGAACTCGCCGATCTGAAAGGTGAAGTAAGCCTGACCACCATGGGCGGCAGCATCACGTGTGAAAATGCCCAACTGGATGGAACACTTAAAACCATGGGCGGCAGCCTGAAGTTTAATAACGTGACCGGTGATTTAAAAGCCACCACCATGGGCGGCAGTATCAGTCATACCCGGGATAAAACGCCGAAAAGCGCTGCAAAAGGCTCGAAGGTGGAATTGAACACCATGGGCGGCAGCATTCAGGTTGACGAAGCATTAGCCGGCGCCGATGTGGGAACCATGGGCGGTAAAATCGCGATAAAATCCGCTAAAGATTATGTTAAAGCCAAAACCATGGGCGGCGATATCGAAATATCTGAAATCGACGGTTGGGTAAAAGCCACCACCATGGGCGGCGATGTTACGGTCAATATGACCGGCGACCCTAAAAAAGGTAAACGTGATGTCGATATTTCATCGATGGGCGGTGAGATAGTATTAACGCTCCCGGAAGGCATATCCGCAGATTTCGATATCACACTGACCTATACCAAAGACAGTAAACAAAATTATCAGATCAAGAGTGATTTTCCGCTGGAAATCAGTGAATCAAAAGCATGGGATTTCGAGCAGGGTAATGCCCGCAAAAAAATTACCGGAACCGGCAAAACAAAGGAAGGCAAACACCGCATTCAACTGGAAACTATTAACGGTGACATTACCATAAAAAAAGGAAACTAAACTGTAACAGGCATATGCAGACTGTGTTTTTAAAATTTCAAAAGGCTGGCCAGAAAAGGACGGCCTTTTTTATTATTTACCCTTTAATTGTTTCAGGTAATACTGCATTTTCAACTGATTTTCCATTTTGGCTTTTTGCAGGAAACGCTCATTCTTTTTCAGGCTTTTCCTGACCAGCCGCTCTTCCAGTGTTGGAACCAGTTCGGCCTTAATCACGATCAGCAATTCTTTTTTGATTACGTTCAAGGTATTATATCCGAAAAGATAGCGCAGGCCGAAAAACCACCAGGGCAAGTCCTTTAATAGCGGAATCCCCTCCCTGGTTTCCGCCTCTTCATTGACATAGAGACCGCCGATTACGGTTTCTTCGCCATTAAGTAAAAGTATCGAGGTTTTTGCTTCCGATTTTTTGATTTCCACGCGATTGGGATCGGAACCGGTGTTGCTGCGCTCAATTTTCAGATCAAGATGGATAAAATTGGTCGTATCATATTGAATAACCAGTGGCGTCACTTCGATGATCGAGCCGGTGGAGAAAAACTGGTTGATCGTATTGCCGGCGAAGTCTTTGGTGGTCACGGCAATATCGCTACCCACCTGAATTTTGCCCAGTACGCCGGAGCGCACCGTGATTTGCGGATTGGCTACCACCTCCCCAATCTGGTCGGATTCCAAAGCCTTGAAAATTGCCAGCAGGCTGCCGAAATCCAAATCGGGAAAAGCTTCAATCTGGAATAGCGTCGGTTTTTCATCGGCGGCTCTGAGCTGTACATCAACGTTCACATCTTTGCCGCGGAAAAAATCCCAGCTAAATCCGAGCTGTGTTAACTTGGAACCATCGGCTTCAAAAAATATGGCGGATATGATCACTTCCCTGCTTGCAAAAGAAATTTCGCCCTCGGCTGTCGTTTTTTTCCCTTTTTGTTCATCCTTCACGGGTACGATTTTATAATAGTCGTTGTATTCCTCATACCAGAGATTGTTGGTTTTTAAAATCAGTTCAAGGGCGTCCAGCCAGTGCATTTTATCGATATCCACATTGATCGGAAAATTTTTCGGCACTTCCGATATCAGGATTTTATCCTGATATTTTTTACTGAGATTATAGAAAATATCAAAGACCTGTTCGAAAGACATGGTCCGCGACAGCGATACAACTTCATCCGATGATTTGTACGAACTGCGGAAGTTCCGGTCGAAGCGGTTTTGCGTATGGCTAATATTAAAAATAAATACCAATAATACGGGAATTAAAAGTAAATATCTTATCCTCATCATTATTCTCTCTCTTCCTGTTTTTCTCCAAAGCGTAATTCCAGGGCGAACTCTTCGATAATACCGCCCTTATCCAAGGTAAAAATAATCTGGTTGTTTTTTTCATCTATTTTTTTGACATATCCCAGGTAAACTTCATCACCTTCTTCTAGGATGTGCGTTTTGCGGTTGTAATCAATGACGAATGCTTTATCGGGCATAATTGCCTTTAACTCCGCCCGTTCAACCTCCAGCAGGTCGTAAAAATTGGGCGGCAGATTTTTTTTAATCGAAGGATAAAAAGGATTGCGAATCGAAGCGATTAGCCGGTCACCCAATCGGCGATTGATTTCAGGGATGTCAACTTCTTCTTTGGTGTACAAAGCCAGCACTTCCATCTCAAACGTAACAATAAATTCATAATTACCGGTTTCCAGATCGACGCCTTCCACGCCCCGTACATTTACTTTCCGTACTTTGTAAATTTGCGGCCCCTGTTCAAGATAAGAAATGAATTTGTAGATGGCGCTGAAATCGCCTTCGCCTTTGATATTATAGACATTTTGATTATAGGATTTTTTGTTTTCATTGCCCTTGTATAGCATGTCAAATTTGAGAAAACCGGAATAATTCAATATTTGATTGAGATAATGATACGTTGCTGCCGGTGAAACATCGTTGACAATTTGTTTATCAATGCTGGCCAGCCGGATTTCTTCCCGCTTGATTTCACGATTGGTTTCTGCCAGATACGCCCCGACAAATTCCAGTTCCTTGATTTGCTTTTCCAGCTCTGCAATTTCCTTGTCCATTTTATTGATCTTGCCCGGATAGTGTATCAATGTAAAATAACCACCGATAAGGGTTACCACGGTAAGCAGTGTCGCCAGCACAATGGTATTTCTTGTTTTATAGCTCAGTCGTCCGAACATTATATTTCCTTATATCAATTTCCTGCTATTGGTTTTCAGGTAGTTTTATTTCTTTTTCCTTTTTAGGCGGCACAGCCGCGCTTAGCTCGAAATAGTAAACCGTTCGCTGGCGGATTTCCGATACCTCCACCTTTTTCAGCACCGTGCCGCCAATATCATCGGAAAAACGCGAAATGCGGTCGCGGTATAAACTATATCCGCGCAGGGTGACTTTATCAGGTCCGCTGGGCGACATTTCCGTAATCCAGGTGCCGCCGATACTTCTGGTAATGGCGGATACTTTTTTCAGGAAGCCGTTCCAGTCGAGTGTTTTATCCAGCATGTTGCCGAGCGTGCTGTAGGTTTTTTTGTACTCATCCAGTTTTTTGGAAGCTTCCGCCAGTTGGGCTTCAATTTCCCTTAAATAGTCCAGTTCGGTTTGTTTCAGCTGCAGCACACTTTGTTGTTCCGTATAATAATTTTCATCGGTGATAATTTTTGCCGTAAAGTAAAAAGTACCTGCGAAAAGTAATATCAAAAGTATCCAGCCGACGATACCGAGTTTCAGTAATTTCTGTCCTTCGACAATTTTTTCGGGCAGCAAATTTAAGTCGACAACATGATTATTTTTTTCTCCGAGGGCACGCCAGGCTGAACCGATGGGTATGGCATACTGCGAAACCAGGGAACCCTTAAATTTCTTGCTGTTTTTTACATAAAGATTTTTAAGTTTGAAATTTTCAACGCGGATATTGCTCTTTTTGGGGAACATCCGGGAAAGATAAAAACCAATCCCGCTTTCCCTCGTTTCTCCAACGGTAATCACACGGTTAATTCTGGGGACATTAAGTTTATCCTGTTCCAGAATGATGCGGTTGTAGATGGTATCGAATACGATAATCGAATCAATACCTTCATCTATACGCTGTGAAACATGCAACAGCTCATTGCCTAACATAAAAATCAGTTTACTGTATTCGGTGCCGACGTAAACAAGCAGCGTAATATCCTCGGGACGAAAGCTATAATTATAACTGATCAGATTGAACAGGGCGATATCGGCACTGTCAATGAACCCGATTTTCGGCAGCCGCCGGCCGTATGATTTTTCATAGTTATAAACCTGTGCCAGAAATTCGGCCTCGCTGTCGTTAAGCACGGCAAGGATGCCGCTCTGGGCGGTTTTAATCACCTGCAGATTTTTGGGATCGATATTGGATATTTCAGGATTTTCTTTGGATAGTTCGGTAATTATTTTTTGCTTCAATTTGGCGCCGTCGATGCCCCAGTCGCTGAAAAAGGATGCGTTGAAGAGCGTCGGCTCCTGAAACGTAAATCCCAGATGCACATTTTTCGGATAGTAACGCAGTATATCCTGTAATTTATCAACGAAGGACGCGGGAAATGCGCCCTCGGACTTGGGTAAATACTCACCGCCAGTATCCGAATCAACACCCTCTTTTAATATATCTTTTTGAAGGTCGGTAGAAATGTCGTCGTCACTGCCCTCTGCATCACCATGCAACAAAGCATCGAGATCATCATCCAGCGCCTGATCCAGATCATCAATATGCGACGTTTTTTCTTTTTCATCCAAAAGATCGGAATCGGCGCTGTTTCTGTTAAAACCGGAATCATCCTCAGCAGGATGCAAATCAAAGCTCTGCACATCAACCAGCACTACTTTTTTATTTTGCTGAACCAATCCAGCGACATGGAGTCTTTGTCCGTCGTAGTACAATCCCAGTGCATGTTTTTTCGATTTAAACAGATCAAGCATAGTTACCGCGTTCTTTCGCTATCTTTAATATTTGTTCCAGCCGCCGTTTATTATTGGCAAAATTGATGGCCGCGCTCAATGAAATTTTTCGCTGCAGAAGCAGGCGCGCCAGATCCTGTTCGATGGTTGTCATACCCAGTTTTTGCCCCTGACCAATCATCTGGTAAATTTCGCCGATATTATTATTGAGAATCGCTGCCTTGATGGATGGCGTCATCAACATAATCTCTTTCGCCAGCACGCGCTCACCTTTTAATCCGGGCAGCAGTTTTTGCGAAATGACACATTTGAGCGTATCAGCCAGACGCGTTCGCACCCGCTCCTGTTCCTCCGAGGGTACTTCCGCCACAATGCGGGCAATACTTTCGACAGCCGAAGATGTGTGCAGGGTAGAAAGCACCTTATGTCCGCTGTCCGCCGCCTCCAGTCCGGACATAATGGTATCCGGATCGCGCATCTCACCGATCATAATGATATCCGGATCCTGGCGCAGGGCTTCGACAGTACCGCTTTTAAAAGACATCGTATCACGCCCCACCTCCCGGTGGCGCATGAGACACTTGTTTGAATGATGAACGAATTCGATTGGTGCGGCAATAATGACAATGTGTCCTTCGACCGTATTGTTATTTAAATCAATGATCGAATCGAGTGTGGTACTCTTTCCCGAACCGGTAATACCGGTAACCAGAATTAAGCCTTCTTTGGTGTGGTCAAGACTCAACATTTTGGTTACATTTTCATGAAATTCGAAATTTTTATAGGCATACACTTTTTTGTTTATGGCACGCATATTGAGGGCCAGACAATTGGTTTCGAAGTAGACATCGGCACGATAGCGTAAAAGGCCTTCATCTTCATCGCGCATGGTGTAGGAAAAATCCAGGTTGCGCTTTTCATAAAGCAGCTTTTTTTGCCGCTCCATAAGCAGGCTCTGGATTAAAATATCCATTTGGGTTGTTGAGTAAGTCCCCAGTTCATCGATTGGTTTTTTAACCCCCTGAATGCGCATCCATATTTTACCATTGCTGCCCCAGCCACCGATATCAATGTCCGAAGCCGAACGTTTTCGCATTTCTCTGAGAAATAGATTAAACAAACGCTGCAGGCCGAGCACATGCTGTTCCGGCAGTTTTCCCAGCAGTTCTTTGCCGATAAAAATTTGTTTATCCACGCCGGACAGCGTTACCGGAATTTTAGAACTCATCTCGCGCAGTATCTGCACCATACTTACTTTACCTGATTCTTGTTCAGCCATATTCATTTCCCTGTTGCCTTATTCCCACCAGGCCAGTAAAATCAGGTTTGACATACCCGGATATGCTGGCGGCGTGACATCAAATAACCGCTCATCATGGTAATATCGTTTATTCATGCTCTGGAACAGCTTGGCATTTCCGCGCACACTCTGATATAAACTGCCGTAATAGGTAAAAGTACCGTTTTTATTCATATCGGTTGCAGCGATCGAACCACTGACACTCATCAGTACGCACTGCAAGTCCCAATCGGCTTTAGACGAATTGTCAAGAATAAGATCATCCATTGCAACAAAGGCCAGCAAATCATCCGAACCGGGATTGGTGCGTGGATTATCCAGATATTTAACTTCATCCCTGAAAGTTATCGTACCATTAGCACCGATTGTGATGCCGCCCGCCGGGGTATCCACATTCCCGCCGCCGCTCACTTCCAAATCGCCATCCGTGTAAATGACGCCGTTTGGGGCGATATTGCCCAGCAGTTCATCATCATATATCAGTGTGGTATCATGGTACATATCGACCGTGCCATCGGCATTGAATATGATTTTCAACAAATCACCGCCGGAAACGAAATCGAATCCGCCTGTGGCCGCTGTTGTACTGATGTCGCCCATATCAACCACCTCGGTATTATAGACGCCGACTTCATATCCGCCCAGGAACTGGGTTTTGCTTCTTTTCGGCGGCGGTTTGATGCCTTTGCCCGCGGTTACTTTACCAGAAAAAACAATCGTACTTTTATTCTGGTGATTCAAAGTGCCATTGGTATGGATAGGTCCGAAAATCGAATCACCCGGCGTCCAGGCTACACCATTTTCATGGGCCGTATACCAGGCATATTTGGTTAATTCATTGGTTCCGCTGAAATAGGCAATAACTGTATCTGGCGTACCATCGAAATCCGCAATGGAATAAACAATCAGGGTATCGCCGCTGCCACCAAAAGCTATATCGAAACTGCCGCCATTCAGCGACACATTAGTTAAGGGCCCGCGCCAGCTAATATTACTATAAAGTTTTGCCGCCGCGATATTCATCCCGCTGACGGCGATTTGATGCGAAATTGTTTTTGAATAATTATCGAGATAATTATCCAGAGCATGGGTTGATATATTGCCCGTTTGTGTCTGAAAAATTAGTAATAAATAAGCCACGCCCATAACCAGTATCAGACTTGCTTTACCGCCCATCATTTACCTCCTCAAATTTCTTGATACAAGCCGGGTTTGCTGCCAGAATGCCGATTGATACAGGTTTTGTCCCGGATTTGGATCGACGCCGTACACCGCCGGATTTTCCACGCGCAGGGTAATGCGCATCATTTTAATGGCGGTAAAATTGGCTGGAATTGAGGTGTCAACCGCCTGCCCGTCCTGATTTAAATATTCAAACAAAAAGTCGGTAACCAGGCCTACGATTTCGCCGCCGACAGGCTCTCCGTTTAACTTTCTGTACAGAAACCGGTCTCTGGGATTTTGGGTTGCCGAAGCGCCAACCACCGTACCCGTGAAATATTCTACGGTATCGGGCTGCCAGTCTTTGTTGATATCGCCTCTGAATTTCATTTGCAGAGAATCCGCAATGAGAATGATATCTTCGTTTTCGGGCACGGCGAAGCCCATTTTCTTTAAATCGTGTTCCAGGTTTTGTGAAATGGAAGTTAAATTTTCCTGAACGATTAAATCATCATTATAAGCCAGGAAATATTTATGACGCGTATCCAGTACATTAAGCACCATCAGCAAAAGAATGCCCCCGATTATTGTCGATGAAATTATGTCCAGAATCGAACTCATTGGTTTCCTTCTTTTCCGTTAATTAAAATACCAGAAACCATGAATATAATCTATTCTAATAGTATCGGTATCGGGGCTGGAAAACACCTCAATGGATATTTTTTTGTAGTAGTTCCGGGTGCTTACCGGCGTTGACGGTTGATCGGGTTCCACATAGTTTACCGTGCAGTTGATGTTATAAATATTCTGCTCGGTCGTATCCAGCCTGGAATAGTTGTGAAAGTCGTCGACATCATCAAACAGGGTATAATCGGATTCGTCTGATTCCGGTCCCAGGTCGGCGCCAGGCGTGAAATCGGCCGGTACTTTTTCAACATCGGTGGTATCCCAACTGGCTTCGTCAAAAGGAAACTGGGAGATTTCCTCTATTAATGATGTGGCCAGGGCCAATTTTTCCAGTCCGAACCGTGTTTCATTTAAAAATGAGTCCGTATTATTCAGGCTTCTGTTCATGTTAAGTATGCTGATCACCAGCAAAGTGAGCGCACCTATAGTAATTAATGTTTCTCCGGTACTCATATTATATGCTTAATCCTCAGTAGTTGCATGGGCGATTTCTTCCAGGGTGCTCAATCCCTGTTTTATACGTTCGCGGCCGGCGGCACGCAGGGTTAACATTTTCTCCCGGGCCATTATTTTGCGCAGCGATTCTTCATCAATATCACTGCCGGTACTGAAAATTTGCGCCCGTACTTCTTTTGTAAAATAGAGCGCCTCATGAATAGCCGCACGTCCCTTATATCCGCTATTGCATTTTTTGCATCCCATTGCCCTGTAAAAGGTGGTTTGAGCAATCTCTTCTTCAGTAAAACCAAGACTCATCGGAATATTGTGATCAATATCCTTTATTTCTTCCCGGCATTCCGGGCACAGTTTCCGGATCAATCGCTGAGCGATGACAATGTTGATAGCGTATGCGATCAGAAACGTTTCCACACCCATTTTATAAAGCCGTGAAACCGCACTCGGGGCATCATTGGTATGCAGCGTTGAAAAAGTGAGATGACCGGTATTGGCCAGTTTAATCGCCAGCTCCGCGGTTTCCTTATCTCGGATCTCGCCAACCATTACCACATCCGGATCGTGGCGTAAAATGGAGCGCAGGGCCTGTTCAAAATTCATTTTCGGACCGATCTTTAACTGGCGGGCGCCTTGGATCAGGTACTCGACCGGATCTTCAACGGTGAGCACATTGATATCCGGTTTTACCACATGATGCAGGGCGGCAATCAGGGTTGTTGATTTTCCGCTGCCTGTAGGACCGGTTACAATAACCATTCCCTGGGGCTTGGCGATAGATTTGATAAAAAATTCTCTGGCCCGGCCCTGAAATCCCAGTTGCGATAAATCAGTAATTACCTTGCGGTCATCAAGAATACGAATAACGGTCGTTTCCAGTTTAAACTGAAAATGGGCGCCTACCATCGGTAAAATTGAAACACGAAAGCGGATCATGTGCCCGTCAATTTTGCGTTGAATAAAGCCATCCTGCGCCGATTCACGTTCAAATCGGTCTATATTCTTTGAGCGATCTTTTATCACTGCGCTGATGGCTTCCGGGCGCACGCCTTCCTGCACATGCCATAATTTTAATTTTCCATCCAAACGAAAATGGATTTCCGTTCTTTTGATATCCTTAGGTACGATATGAATATCGCTGACACCCTTCCGAACTGCCTCAATAAACATGCCTTCAATCAGATTGACCAGCATGCTTTTATTAATTTCCTGCTCTATCGCGTCTTCGTCGAGTTCTCTTTCCTCGGTTTCATCAACCTCGAAGTCTATTTCATTCAGGTCTACATTTTTGAGGTATACATTTTCCTGAGGATATAAGTGCTGTAATAACATTTTCATAGACTGGATCCGCATGTAGCAGACTTCATATCGTTTGATGCCCAGTGCGCGCACAATACTGGGAATCAGACGATTCATGGGATCGGCGGCGGCAATAATAATCTTTTCCGGCCTGACTTCATCATAGCGATACGGCAAAACATATTGCTGTTTAATATCATTTTGCAGTTTTTCCGGCAGCACTTCAATCATTTTTTTGATGAATTGAGCGCGGTGTTTATTCAGGGCCTCGACATTAACCGTAATTTCGCGAAATCCGTAGAGATCTTTTAGCCTTGAAAAAACCTGGTCGTGATCGATATTGAGTTCTTCCACGAGAATCTGAGCCATTGTACGCCGCTTGGCCTGATCTTCACGTTCGCGGATTTTGACCGCTTTAATGAGGGTATCTTTACTAACAATCCCTTTGTTCAAAAGTGATTTTGCCAGTTTATCAATATATTCCTTGGGTGAAGCTACTCTGATTTCCTGCATTGTTTACACCGGTGTTTTAGGTTTGATTAACGCTGCCTCTGAAGAGACCAGAGTTAATGCCGTAATAACAATCATGATTACCATGGCAATAACCAATTGAATTAAATCAATAATATTTTTTAGTTTGTAAACCGTCTCATTTTCATAATAGTTGGCAATCTGCAAAGCCGATTTCTTTACGGTTCCTGTTTCGGCGCCGGAATGAAAGCGGGATAAAGCTGTTTTCGTAAAGACGCCGCTGGCCTCAAAACTTTCGACCAGTCCCTTGCCCTCGCTAAGCATTTTAGGAATAGCCACCTGTTTTATCTGGTATTCCATATAACGATTGCCGCAGGCTTCAGCCGAGGTTCGGATCGCTTCAACATTTTCACCCGAGCCGCTGTAGAGCGAATTGAAAACACGGCAAAAAATCTCAATGGTTGTTTTATGGAGCAGTGTCCCGATCAGGGGTATTTTGAACATAAATTTATCTTTTAAAAATTTTCCCTTCTCTGTGCTGAAGAATCCGATAATACCGCCAACGATAGCGAAAATTGTAAACATTAATAAATAAAAGTTGCTACTTAAAAACTCACTGAGTTGCAGTGTTTTATCTGTCATGGGCGGCAGCTCCGTACCCAGTTTCTTGAACATCATTGCCGTTTCCGGGAAAATATACATGACGTAAAAACCCACGGCGAAAAATAAAACAATCAGCGTGAAAATCGGCATAATCAGGGCGCTGCGCATATTTTTACGGAACTCCGCGCTGCGTTCCAGAAATTTTGCGGTGCTTTCATAAATTTCTACCATGTTACCGCTTTTGGAAGCCAGGCCCAGCATTTTTGATGTGAATTTGCCCAGCACCCGTTCCTGCTTTTGAAAGGCTTCCTCGCTGTCGATGCCCTTGTGCAGGTCGTTATTTATTTGTTTGATCGCATCCTGCAGGGTTTTATTCTGGATATCATTTAATAATAATTGCAGAACTTCATTATAGGGTAGTTTTTCCCTCAATAAATCCGAACTTAATCGAACAAAAGTAACAATTTCACCAGCCGGCGGTTTCAATTTTAAATCAAACAGCCGCGGCTGAATGCTGATTACTTCATAACCCAGCTTTTCCAATGCCTGACGAATCTCCTGTTTGGAGAAGGCCTTCTGCTCCCCGCGCACAATCGTCTTGCCATCTTTCCTGATTTTATAATTATATACCTTTCGCTTTTCCAGGGCGACAATCCGGATGCCTTTTTCCGTGGCCAGCGCTTTGGTCTTTCTTTTGGCTTCTGCATGACTTTCCGCAGTTAGTATGCCGCGCACTTCTTTTCCGGCGCTGGTTCTGCCTGTCAATCGAAATTCGGGCATTGTAAAATTCTCTCTTTCTTCAAAAAAAAACGGGACGAATTTTAGCACCCGTCCCGTTCCCTCACCTCAGACATGCACCTGCAAAGTACTGGATTTTTGCAGTCGAAAATTTGTCTGCTATCTTAATCAGAGCTTGCGCATTAATTCAGAATCGTTGTTGAAACTGCACTTCCGGTGACCGTGACATAGGCCTTGGTATTATTTGTACCGTCATTACCTACTTCGGTACCTGAGGCCTCGATGTAAATCGTTGTAGCATCGGTACTGATTGAGTCCGCTTCTGCGGTAACTGCCGCGACGCCGGATGGTGCGGATGCTGTCGAATTAAAGTAACCGTTGGGGTTGGTTGCTTCCGACGCGGTAAGGAAGAATCCGTTGAAATCCTGCCCGCCTCCGCCTAATGATTCCGGTGTGCGATAGTAACGCTGTGCTTTGGCGCCGTAATTCATTAAATCACCGATGATTGCCTGGCGATTGGCGTCGGATGCGCTTGCCGAAAACATGGTGATACCGACGGCAATTGCAATACCTACAATAATTACACCCAAGATGATAAGTAAAAGTTGTTGCTGACCCATTATATGATCTCCTTATAGTTAATGTAACATTTCAGTTAAAACTGAAAATTTAGTCAGTTTTTTATTTAGTTATATGTTCGGATCGAGTGTTACAATACTTTAACAATTTAAACAATTAATAATAAAATATTGGCCATATTTAAGACACTGATTTATTTTTGACCAATTACTATAGATTATGATACCATTTTTCTGCGATAATTTCTATTATTTGAGCAAAATTTTGACAATAAAAAGTTTCTTAATTAATTAAAATTACAAGGCTTAATGAGTTTATATTAAAATGACTGTCATTAAGCTAAGATTACGACTCAGAAAATCTGTGGTCAGTTTCTAACCAATATCCTAAAGCGCTTTAAGGATGCAAACTTAACTATATTACAATTAATAGAAATCCACTG
>CAYXRA010000058.1:0-24076 GCA_964467525.1 uncultured Calditrichaceae bacterium | reverse complement strand
ACCACAGCATTCGGAAGTCGCTCCCGGGTTTAACCACACAAAACGACATAGACCCAAATGTTATCTGTTTATTATCACAAGAATAATTTTTTTCGATGTTAAAAAGGATGTTTATATTTACGAATCGACTTCTATAATCATTGTCTTTTCAGTATCGGGCCAGGAGTTCTGATTTTGTTAAACCGTGTTTTCAAATACCTGAATGATGCAACTAAAGATTGAAAAAAGCGGTATACAAAATCGTACTAATTTTGCACACCGCTTACGATTCAATTAATCAAAGCAAATTACAATCCGCTGAAATGCACGTCTTCGAATAACATAGACGGCCGGCGCCAGGAGGAGTAGATGTAGGGATCGTTGCCCATTTCAATTAACTGATTCCAGAATTCCTTGGCGTTGCCGGAGATGTTCATTTCATTGACCGGATGAACTACCTGGCCGTTTTCAACATAGAGTCCCATAATACCGAAGGAGAAATCGCCGGTGGTCGAATTGGAATTGCCGCCGATAAATCCGACCACGACAATGCCTTTATCCAGTGATTTTGTCATCTCTTCAAAAGATCGGTCACCGTAAGCGAACACCAGGTTGGCCGGCGATCCGCCGTTGGGTTTTTCGCCCAGTTTGCGCCCGTAATAATTATCGATCAAAAAGGTTTTCAGTATGCCCTTATCGATAATCGTACGTTGCTTTGCCGCAATACCCTCGCCGTCGAAATGGCGCGAACCGAGTCCGCCGGGAATGAAGGGATCGTCAATGACGGTCAGTTTTTCAGAGGCAATTTTTTTACCGAGCATGCCGTCCAGATAGGAGCTCTTTTGCTGCAGGGACCGGGCTGAAAGCGGCGACTGAAACATACCCAGAATACGACTGGCCACGCGGTTTTCAACCAGCATGGTGTATTTGCCCGATTTGATTTTTTTCTGGCCGATTTTTCTCAACGCACGCCGGGCGGCCTGCCTGCCGATTTCTTCTGGGCCGGGAATGTCTTTGAAATGACGGGTGGTTACGTAGTAATAGTCTTCCGGTCTGCCGCCATTGGGATCGTTCACCGTTACCTCGGAGCCGGCGGAAAATACTGTGCCTTCGGATTCACCGGTGAAACCGTTGCTGTGCACGCGCACGGTATTGTAATGCGAATCGCTGTAGCCGGCGGTCGAGGAAATGATTTTATCGCTCCGGGCCATTGTTGCATCTTCGATAGCAGCGGCGATTTTTTTACGCTGCTCCGAATCAACATTTGCATAGGCATCATCGTTAATATCAAGGTCCTTGAAATCGCCCTTAGGGTATAATTCCGGATCCGGCAGGACGCGATATTCATCCTCGCTCAGATATGCCGTACTCTTAACCGCTTCCCCGATGAGTTTTTTCAGGGCATCTTTTCTGAGATCATTGGTGGAATGAGATGAATATTTCTTTTTTGCATAAATGGAAATACTTAATCCGTTTTGGGTGGAATCCTTTATCTTTTCCAATTTTTTATCGCGGTATTCAATATCCACGTCACGGCGGTTATTGAGTGAAACCGCGGCCTGATCGGCGCCGGACTTCAGGGCATATTCCATGGCCCATTGCGCCAGTTGAACACGTTCTTTTTTAGTCATACGCTTATCCTTAATTTTTCATGTTTAGCGTTTCAAATCTGTTGTAATTTTGCGGCAGTCCGGATTAACTGCTGACGCCGCCAACCGTGATGCTTTTCACTTTAACCGTGGGCAAGCCCTGTGAAACCGGAACACCCTGACCGCTTTTACCGCAGGTCCAGCCGCCCTCGGATAACTTGAGATCATCCGCGGCCATCACGATATCTTTCAAGACCTGCGGGCCGTTGCCGATGATATTCACATCTTTGATCGGTTTGGTTAATTTTCCGTCTTCGATCAGGTAGCCGCCTTTAACGTAGAAGGTAAAATCACCGGCGCCGATATAGACCTGACCATTGGTGAAATATTCGGCGAAAATGCCGTTTTTAACGCTGCTGATAATCTCTTCCTTTTTGTGCGGACCATTGAGCATATACGTATTGCGCATACGCGGCAGGGGCGCAAAGCGAAATGATTGCCGGCGTCCGTTTCCGGTCGGCTCAACACCATAATGTTTGGCGCTGATACGGTCGTGCAGGTAGCTGCGCAAAATACCGTTTTCCACAAGAAAAGTCCTTTGCGTATCGTTGCCCTCATCATCGATATTGATGGTGCCGCGCAGATTGGGATTGGTGCCGTCGTCGACGATGTTGACGAATTTTTCGGCAACCGGTTTGCCGATCTTATCGCTGAAAATCGAGGTGCCCTTGCGGTTGAAATCGGCTTCCATGCCATGACCGATCGCTTCGTGCAGTAAAATGCCGGAGCTGCCGGCTGCCAGCACGACTTCCATTTCGCCTGCCGGGGGCTTGACGGCGTCAAAAAGCGTGACCGTACGCTCAACCGCTTTTGAGGCCAGGCGGTCGACATTGGCCGGGGTAAAAAATTCAATGCCCTCTCTTGCGGACAGGTTAAAACTGCTCTGCTCGCGCCGACCATTTTGTTCGGCGGTGCAATTCACATAAATCTGTCCCATCGGCTGATAATCGTAAGCAATCCGCCCGTCGGAGTTGACGATCAAAATGTAGGCAGTGCCGTCGATGAACCAGAGATTGGATTTAATCACCCGGTCATCTTTAGCAAAAACTTTATCATTGATTTTTTGCAGATAGGGGATTTTCTTATCGATGGAAACGGACTCCCAGGGGGTATCGATGGGATAGTAGTCCGGATGTTCATGCAGCTTTAACTGCGCCGATTTTGTTTTCTTTTTTGAATCGGCAATATTGGCAGCCGTTCGCGCCGCCAGTTTCATCGCTTTCGGCGTGATCTCTTCGGTGAAGGAGAAGCCGGTCTGATCGCCGTTAAGCACGCGGATGCCCACGCCGAAATCAACATTGCTGTAAGCCCGGTTCACGGCCTTATCTTCCAGTCCGATGTAGTTGGTTATCTGATGCTGGAAATAAATATCGCAGTAGTCGCCGCCGCGGGACAGGGCTTCGGCCATCACTTCGCGGATAACCGATTCCTCAACACCAAAGTGATCGTAATAGTCTTTCAGTTTCATTGACTGCGCCGCCGGAGCCGCAAATGCCTGTGCCAGATTATTCTTTAGAAAAAAAGGCACCATGCCTACGGCTGCCACGCCCTGAGCGCCGGATTTAATGAAACTACGCCGGTTGATTGTTCTGTTCATAGGCTTCCTTTCAAATTATTTTGGGTAACATTAGGTGAAGATAAGCGTATGGTACGTGAATTTCAACACAAGGTTGCGTCGATCATTTTTTAACCATTAATTTTTTTTATAAAACCCGGAATAATGAATGATAACCCTACGTTGGGAAATTTTTCTTAATGCAAACACATTACAACAGAAATAGTTAAGGAGCATGAATCATGACATTACAAGTGAGTAAACCTGCACCGGCCTTTAAAGCGAATGCGGTTATGCCGGATAATTGTTTTAATGAAAATTTTAAGCTGGAAGACTACAAAGGTAAATATGTGGTACTTTTTTTCTGGCCTCTCGATTTCACCTTTGTTTGTCCTACGGAAATCTTAGAATTCAATAAAAAGCTGGCAGCCTTTAAAAAGCGCGGCGCAGAGGTTATCGGTGTTTCCACCGACTCCCACTACAGCCATCTGGCCTGGAAAAATCAGGACGTTCGCGTTGGCGGGATCGGTAATGTTCAGTTTCCACTGGTTGCGGATTTTAATAAAAATATCAGCCGCGATTATGGTGTTTTACTGGAAGAGGAAGGGAAAGCGCTTCGCGGTTCTTTTCTCATAGATAAAGAAGGCATTCTGCAGCACATGGTGGTCAACAATCTGCCGCTGGGCCGAAATATCGATGAGATGCTGCGCATGGTTGACGCGCTGCAGTATACTGAAAAGCACGGCGAAGTGTGTCCGGCCGGCTGGCAGCAGGGCGCCGATACGATGAAGGAAGAGCACGGCAGCCTGCAGTCCTATTTTGAAAAACACGCACCTGAATACAAATAGCCGGAGATCAGCAACCGAAAAGGAGGTTCATGCAGCGGGCCTCCTTTTTTATTTTTTTCGGGGATTGAATAAATGAAACATTCATGATTTTGCAAACACACAAAGGCATGATTAAATAGAACCCTCACCCCTTCGCCCCTCCCCCGAAACATCGGGGGAGGGGTTGGGGAGGGGGGCATCACACTCCCGCCCTGACGGGATTGGGGTGGGGATTTTAAACAGATGAAAAAAATCATCCCAATTATTTTAGTTCTGGTCACACTTGCCTTCGGGCAATTCAGAAAAGTCGCCACCACCGGCTATGCTTTCCTTGAGATACCGGTCTCGGCCCGCTTCGCGGCCATGGGCGGGATCACAACTGCTTTGAGCGATGCGGAAGCCGATGCCCTGTTCAGCAATCCGGGACAACTGGGATTTGCTGAAAATACCCATGGTTTACATCTGAGCTATGCCGGCTACCTGGCCGAAACGCGGCATCAGGCCATCGGTTATTTTTTCAGGCATCCCGCCTGGGGCACATTTGGGGTGAGCATCAATTATCTTGATATGGGCACGATGACCGAAACCGTGAACGCCGATCCGAATAATCCCGGCGGAAAGTATCTGGTCCTCGGAAATTTTAATGCCGGCGCCCTGGCCGCCGGTCTAACCTATTCGCGCAGACTAACCGATTTGTTCGCTTTTGGACTGCATGTCAAATTTGTAGAGGAAAAAATCGCGCAATACCGATCGAATAATTTTGTGTTTGATTTAGGCATGATGTATCACACCGGATTTCACTCCCTGCGCATCGGCGGCTATATCCAAAATTTTGGCGTGGACAGCGAATATTTTGACGATAATTTCAAGATGCCGATGATTTTCAGACTGGGCGCGGCAGCGGAAATTTTTGGCGCGATTGGACAACGGCACCGCTTAACCCTGGCCACGGAAGCCCTGCATCCCAGCAACTACAGCGAACGTTTGCATGTCGGATTGGAATATTGTTTCATCCGTAAAGTTTTTTTGCGCGGGGGTTATAAATTTAATTACGATCTGGGCGGATTCAGCGCCGGCGCCGGTATACGCTGGCCTTCATCGCGGTTTAACCTGCAACTGGATGGCGCTTACAGTGATTTTGCAGAACTCGGCTCAGTACTACGCTTCGGACTCAATGTCCGCTATTAACCTGAAATGATTCCATGTTTATGGCATTGAAAATAAAAAATATTAAAACAGCTTTGCTCATTTTGTTTATTTTGCTTTTTATTGGCAATGCCGGCGTTGCGCAGGCTCAAATTTTAAAAAGCATTCAGGTTTACGGCAATTATACCGGACATGTTGCTCTTGTCGAAGGTCGGCAGTTGCGCAATGCCCGGGGACCCGGATTTGGCGCACTAATGCAGTTCCGGTTATCCCAAATGTTCAGCCTGTGCCTGGAGGGCAATTATTCCGATCTAAAAATCGTACAGGATCAGGCTGTCGAACAGTGGAACTGGCCTTTTTGGGAAACCTTCTACGGCAATTACATCCGCTCGCTGGTTAATCAGGATTCAAACTATGCCGTTAATCTCAATCCAAATCAGAACCTGTATATCATCCCGGTACTCTTCTCAGTGCAAATTGAATTACCTATGAAAAAGTTTACACCTTTTTTGCGTTTAGGAAGCGGTTGGATTTTTTATAAACGCAATCTGAGTCTCAGTGAAAACTGGCAGAAACAATTTTCAGATCCGGAATATACTTTCGAATATGAATACGATAACCACGCCCCGCCCAAAGAGGGTCAGGTCCCGGCATTCAAAGCGACCCTGGGCGTTGAATATCGTCTGTTTTCAACGCTGGGTGTGTCCTCTTCATTTACGTATTTTCATTATTTTTTTGATGAGAAAAAGGAAGCACTGCCACTCAAATCGGTCTGGCAGCTCGATGTGAATCTTGCTTTTTATTATTAGGTGACCGGCGGTGTAAAAAAATTTTGAACAGTTAACCTCGACACAATCGCTAAAAAATTTCCTAAAATTATATGTTTGTTTAAAGATTAATTTTATTCCAAATATCAGGTGAATACAATAGCAGTTAGCATACGACATTTTATTCTATTCAACTAAAAATTTGAATGAGCAGTTAAATCAAAAACCGCAATTTTTAAGCTTGCCGAAGGCATCCCCCTGGGAAAAGCCCAAGCATATATTATTAAATCTTCTTCATCCACTATCTAAAGATAGTGGCAATTCAATAAGAGTTCTTATATGAATTGCCCTGAGATTTAGCGCTGCATTAATTCAATTGGTCACTTATGTTAAAAACACAATTCTAAATTTTAGATTTGCAGATAGTATTTGCCACCCGTATATTTCGGGCAATCGATTTCAGTGACGGGAAGCGCGGTGAAAAACCGACACTGCCCCGCAACTGTAATAGCTGACGAAAGTCAAACATACGCCACTGTCCCGCCGGAGCGGGATGGGAAGGCTTGACGAGTAGGGCGAAGCTTAAGTCAGGAGACCGGCTGAAATTTGAGTATCCCTTCAATTCTACGCGGGTGGAATAAGGGAATGAATCCCATAAAAATTCATTTCAGTTTCCTCCCCTGTGTCCCGGATATTCAAACTTCAGTTGAGACACTTCCGCCCTGTACAGCTACAAAAATTTAATTTTATCTCAACAGAGACCGGGAATGAAAAAATTATATTTTCTGATTATTTACTGCTTTTTTAGCCTTCATCTGCACGCAGCAGAGACCTATTTTGTTTATGATCTGTGGACAAACAAGCCGGTAACGGACGCCGAAATTATTTTTATGCGGGACAGTTTGCGCAGCGATTCCCGGGGCGCATTTTTAATTGATGTAAAAAAAGACGATCCCCCGGTTATCGATATAAAACATCCCGAATATTTTGATGCGCAGATTGATTTAAGCGATATTTCAGACCGGCTCATCTATCTTATGCCTATGGCATCTACGGATAAAATAACCGTGGTCTCTCCCAAAGCCTCGGACAACCGCCTGCTGCTGCCAGCCAATATCACGCGGCTGGACCTGGAATCCGCCGAAGGATTTGGCAACGGCATCACGGCCGCGCTTGATGATGCGACCGGCATACTCATTAAATCCTACGGTGCGCCCGGCCAGTTGCAAACCATATCGTTGCGCGGCATGTCGGCAGAGCAAACCCAGGTACTTTTCGACGGCATTCCAATCAACAGCATGCAGACCGGCAGTATTAACTTTGCCGAATTGAATGGGCCGGGCATAGGCGCTGCTGATATTTATCGCGGTGGTAATTCCCTGTTCGGCGGCAGCGGGGCCATTGGCGGAACCATCGACCTGCATCCGCCTAAACTGCACGACGAAATTAGATACGATCTGCTGCTTTCCGCCGGATCATTTGATAATCACAATCTCGGTCTGGAAATCGATCTGCCCGTAAGCAGATACCGGCAAAAGCTAATTACCAGCCGAACCAGCGGCAGCAATGATTTCAGTACAAAGTATGAGAATAAGAATGTAACGCTAAAAAACCGCGACTACCGGAATTTCAATATCAGCTATAACAGCGATTGGCAGATTACAGAAAGTATAAAACTATCCGGTTACTGGTCACATTTAAATGCGGAACGTGGTGCACCAAAAGGTTTTATCAATCCCGGGCAGGAAAAACAAAACAAAGCGCGCATCGGCGTCGATAATAATTTCGCGAAAATGCAACTGAAATACGGTCATCCGCTTGGCGGCATGCTCGTACAGGGTTATCTGCGCAATGAATGGCTGGACTACCGGGATCCGGCGACCATAATTAACGAACAGCCTTTGCAAAGTCTGCATTTTAACCGGGAAAGAGGACTGCAGCTGCGCGGACGTTTTTTGCCCCATGCATCGGTGTTGCTGCATTTTGGCGGCACCTATTCCAGGCAGGGCGTGGAAAGCAGCGAAACAGGCGAAAAACATCGCACCCGCCGGGCGCTCTATCTGATCTCGGACTGGGAAGTATTAAAAAATTACGGTATCCTGAAATCCGTTCACCTGAACGGCAGTTTGCGCTACGAGTCCTATTCCGATTTCGGAAATGTTCTGCTGCCGGCGGCGGGCCTGAATTTCAAAATCAAAAATGTGCATCTCTTTACAACATTGGGAAAAAACTACCGCGCACCGACCTTCAACGAACTCTACTGGCAGCCGGGCGGCAATCCCGATATCAAACCGGAATCGGCGGATAATGTCGAAGCGGGCATCGAATACCATACAATCCGGGGCTTTTTGCAATGGTCAATACTGGCCAGCGGCAATATGAATCGCGTAAAAAACCGGATTCGCTGGATACCCGGCGACGGATATTCCGTTTACGCTGATAATGTCTGGCAGGTGGAATCTAAGGGCATCGAGCTGGAGTCGACCCTGCGGCATATCAATGGATTGCATCAAATCAAATTGGCATACAGTTTCCGCACAACTGAAAAAACCGGTTCACGAATTAAGGGCGATCAAACCATCGGTAATCAACTGCCCTTTCTGCCGCGGGAGCAGTGGCTTGTTGAGATGCAAACGGGTTACCGGTTTTTGCAGGCGGCTTTTAATCTGTCACGAACGAGTTTCAGGTATCTTACGCTGGATAATACCGCCGGTCAAATTCTGCCCTCTTATCTTCTGGGCAAATTCCGGATTTCGGCAAAACATAAGCTGCTCAATCATCAGTGGCGGCTAACCTTTTTAATTAACAATTTATTTGATAAAGAATACCAGGTAATGCCCGGTTATCCGATGCCACCGCGCAATTACCAATTGACGTTAAGTGTCAATTTTCAAAACCAGTAATAAAAACCGGAAAGGAAAACTAAATGTTGAAACATCTTGTCACTCTGATTCTAACTGCGATGCTGATTTTGGGCTGTGAAAAGGATCCCACCGGCCCGGATGATAACGGCAATGGAAATAAAAAACTCAGCGGCGCTTTTATTATGAACGAAGGGCTTTACGGTCAGTCAAACGGTTCTTTGTCCTTTTACAGCTTTGAAGAGAACAAAGTATATAACAACATCTTTAAAGCAGCGAACGATATATCGCTGGGAGATGTGGTAAACAGCATGACCCTGCACGACACGCTGGGATTTATCGTTGTCAACAATTCAAATAAAATTGAAATTATCAGCACAAATACCTGGAAATCCGTGGCAACAATTGATATGCCGGCCGGGTCCAGTCCAAGAAATCTTGCCATTGATGATAACAACCGCGCTTACGTAACAAACCTTTTTGCCAACAGCGTTTCGGTAATCAATCTGAATAACTATCAAATTGAAAGAAATATCGCCGTTGGCGCCAACCCCGAAGAAATTATTTTAGCACAGGGCAAAGCTTATGTGGCAAACAGCGGATTCGGTTGGGGCAATACGCTTTCGGTGATTGATCTGAGCATGCAGAAAGTCATTAAAAATATCAAAGTTGGAGACAATCCCATTTATCTTGAGATCGACAACGATGACGAGATCAATGTTCTCTGTCAGGGACGCTGGCCCTCATGGACCGATACAACAGATAAGGGCACTGACGGCGGACTCTATATAATCGATCCGGAGGCAGACGTCGTCGTTGATTCACTGCATCTTTCCGGCCATCCGGCCGAGCTGACCTTTGACGGTAATGAAACCGGATTTTTTATAAGCGGCAACGGCGTGGTTTCCTATTCCACAAAAACGAATGAAATCATCAACAATCAGTTAATCAACGACAATTTTTACGGCTTGGAAGCCGACCTGATAACACAGCAAATCTTTGCCCTCGACGCCAAGGATTTTACTCAATCCGGTTCACTGTATATTTACGACTTTCAGGGTAACCTGCAGGGCAGTTTTACGGTTGGTTTAATTCCGGGCGCCGTCACTTTCATTTATGAATAGATTCCCGGAGTACCTTAATGAAAAAATTAATAGCCCTAATTGCATCTATATTGATTTTCGTGTCTGCCTGCGAAGATAAAGGAAGCAAGCACGTTAAAATTCCTGAGCGCATCATTTCCCTTTCGCCGCACACAACAGAAATAATTTATGCGCTGAATCGCCAGGATCGTCTAATTGCCGTATCGGATTTCTGCATTTATCCTCCCGAAGCAGAGCAGAAGGAAAAAATCGGCGGCCTCCTGAATCCCAATATCGAAAAAATTCTGCTGCTCAAACCACAACTGATTATCGGCACGCCGGCCCATTCCGAAATTGCCGAAAAATTGAAACAGACTGATATTAAATTCATTCTCCTTAACAATGACTCGGTTAATGATGCTTTGAAAACGATTGATTCATTGGGCGCCGTACTTAATGCGAAAAAAAATGCCGATAGCCTGCAAAATGCCATTCAAGATTCCCTGAGTTTTTACGAAGATAAAGCACGTCAAAACTTCACTGAAAAAACAGGGGCGATGCTGGTAATCGGTCGCGATGCCGGCACAACCCGAAATATAACGGTTGCCGGACCGAACACTTTTCTGACATCGATCTGGGAAAGGGTCGGCGGGATAAACAGTTTTAACGATTTGCCCGCCCGCTATGCGCAGGTGAACCGGGAAGCCCTGCTGACAAAAAACCCGGATATCATTATTGAATTTCGGTTCAACGAATCATGGAACCGGCAAAAAGATATGTTCAATTTAAATGAATGGCAATCACTGGGTAGTGTAAAAGCGGTAAGCAACGGACACATCTATGTATTAACCGGCGATTATACCCTGATCCCCGGACCGCGGCTGCATCTTCTGGCGCGGGATTATTATCGGATCCTAAGCAATTTTTACGATAAAAAATAATTCGGGATTTTTCTGTTGTAAGGAATTTCCCGAAAAAGGTCTGTGTTAAAAAAATAAGTTACGAACAGGTGCAATCTGAAAAGTTGAAACGACCTAACCAATCAACTCAAATTGAACATTTACCCGAATTCGTTGCAGGTTAAATTTCGGATGAAACCGGACAAGGGCTATATTCAGATTTATACCGGAAACGGTAAGGGTAAAACCACCGCTGCCATTGGTCAGGCGATACGCGCACTGGGGGCGGGATTCAAAGTCTTGCTCGTTCAGTTTATGAAGAGTTATCCCTATAGTGAGCTTCCGATCCTTGAAAAATTTCATCCCCAGCTTATAGTTAAACGCTATGGCAATGATGATTTCGTACTTAAGAAGACTCCGCCTGAAAAGACATTGATAAATGAAATGCAGCAGGGTCTTGAAGCGGCCCGACAGTCAATGTGTTCAGGCAATTTCGATATGATCATTCTCGATGAAGTGTTGGTTTCAATCTATTTCAAACTTTATAAAACCGGGGAGGTGGTGCGGTTTGTAAAGCAAAAGCCCGATTCCGTTGAACTGATTTTAACCGGACGTTACTGTCCCGATGAATTAATTCAAATGGCCGATCTCGTTACTGAGATGAAAGAGGTACATCATTATTATAATCAAGGCATACTGGCCAGGCGCGGTATTGAATTCTGATTTTTTTTCGAATAAACAGGTTGATATAAACGCCGATGTACTGTTAAAAAAAGCAACTCCGGCGACCTGAATTTTGGTGTACATTTTTTCAATAAAATTGGCGTTTTTTTGCTGATTTTTATTTTGCATCCAAAATGAAATTGTTTAAATTGCCAAAGTCGGGCAGCAAAATTTTTACTACTTAAAATTAATTTTACACTCTGTAAGTTTACTATAAACAACCGTTTGCGTCTTTGTCAATGGTTGTGGGCCGTTATTTAATGGCTTTTTACGTACTTACGGATTTTCATTGCGGCAACAAGAATCAATTTTAGGAAATATAAAATATGTTCTTAGATATGTTCAAACATCAGGGCAAATTTACTCAGATTTGCGGTAAAAAAAATCTAAAAAATTATCAGAACCTGTATTTGATGTTAAGAAAGAAACAGAACAGCGGTGAAATCCCTGTTCATGCCGAAGGAAATTATTTGAATGACAATGAGCTGGCGCGAACGATTTATGAAAATAAATATTTTGTAAAGGACTTAAAAGGCAATCTACTGGAAAAAGCCCCGGAAGATTTGTTCGTGCGCGTGGCTTCATTTATTGCGGCAATCGAACCCAACGCCCAAAAAGCAGAATCCTTTGCCACTGAATTATATAACTATTTGTATGCAGGCTATTTCGTTCCGGGCGGCCGCGTGCTGGCCGGCACCGGCGATCTTTTTCGCCTGAAAACACTTTCCAATTGTTTTGTCACTCAAATTGAAAATGATAACATCGAATCGATTTACAACGCCGCTTATGAATGCGCGCGCACCTATTCTTACGGCGGCGGGATCGGCGTCGATATTTCACCCCTTCGTCCTAAAGATTCTGTTGTACACAATGCCGCCGATAGCTCAACCGGCGCGGTTTCGTTTATGGAATTATTTTCCCTGACTACCGGACTGATCGGCCAGAGCGGCCGGCGCGGGGCATTGATGCTGACGATTGATGTGAAACATCCCGATGTGCTGGAATTCATCCGCGTTAAAAAGATACCCAACTGGGTTACTGAGCAGGTAGTCAAGCAATTACGCAGCAACGGCCAGTTTGAAGAAGCGCAGCTCGATGAAATTAAACGCCAGGTTATGGAAAATATTCAGGTGCGGTTCGCCAATATCAGTATCAAAATTTCCGATGAATTTATGCAGGCCGTGGATGAGCAAAACCTGCATGGCAAAGATAAAATTATCGTCTATAAAAAATTCGACAAGAAAACCGTAAATAAAGCTTTTCAGGATGACGGATACCACTACTCTTATATCATCCCGTCCAAAAATATTGACGATTATGAACGCTTCCACATTTCCGAAAACATCAGCGAGCTGAATAATTATCTTTACAAAAACTACGAGCTGATGCTTACCGACGATGACTTCACCGATCCCTCGCGTCGTGACATCTACGGTGATATTGTTTTACCTCTGGAAAACGAGCCTTACGATCTGGCCATTCGCATGAGCGGGGATTTTCTGCTTTACTACGGCTCGCCGCCAAGCGGCGAGATACGCAAACTGATTAAAGCGCGGGAAGTATGGGACGCCTTTATCGAAGGCAACTACCGGACTGCTGAACCGGGCATTATTTTCTGGTCGCAAATGACAAAGTACTCGCCCTCCAACTATGTTGACCGGCCCATTTCATGCACTAACCCCTGTGCGGAAGTCCCGCTGGAAAAGGGCGGTGCCTGTAACCTGGGTTCGATCAATCTTTCCCGGATGGTAAGACAGGGTTTCACCAAAGATGCAGAAATTGACTGGAAAACCCTGGAATCGGCGACAAAATCTCTGGTACGCTTTCTCGATAATGTCGTCAGCTGGAATGAATTGCTGAATCCCCTTGAAAAACAACGCAACGCGGCCCGCGAAACACGACGGCTCGGTCTGGGCATCATGGGTACCGCAGATATGCTCAATCAACTGGGGATTGCCTATGATTCATCCGAGGGTATTGCACTCATTGAACAAGCCATGCAAAAAATAGCCAACTGGGCCTATCAGGCCTCCGCGGAACTGGCCGAAGAAAAGGGACCGTCCCCCATATTCAATTACGAAAAATATGCCAGGGGTCCTTTTTTCAAAGAGGCGCTCACTGAAGATACACAGGCACTGGTTAAGGAAAAAGGTTTGCGTAATATTGCGATTATGGCCATTGCGCCGACCGGAACCATTAGTAACATTGCTTTAAGTTTTGTTGGCAAAGATAAAAATTATCTTGGCGTTTCCGGCGGCGTCGAACCCATCTTCGCATTGTTTTATACGCGCCGTTCCGAATCGTTCCAAAATAAGCTGTTCAAGGTATTTCATTCTTCATTACAGGCTTATATCGATATGTACGGGCTGAACAAGCAAATGGAAAAAGCGCAAACCGAGGCGGAATTAACCGAATATTTACCCAGTTATTTTTTCAGAACCGCCCACCACGTCAATCCGGAAAAACGCGTTGAAATTCAGGGCAAATGTCAGCAATATGTTGATCACAGTATTTCATCAACGGTAAACCTGCCGGAAAGCATCGAACCGGAAACCATATCCAATATTTACCTGCATGCCTGGAAGCAGGGGCTGAAAGGCATCACCGTGTACAGGGACGGCAGCCGCTATCCTGTTTTAAGCATCGAAGGTGAAAAAACGGAATTTCAAAAAATTAAAGAGAAAAAGTTTAAAATTTCTTTGGTAAACGGTAAAGAAGAGGTTACATTAAGGGGCGACGATGTTATAGTGACGCCGGACGATCGTTTAACCACTGTTTATCATCATCTTAAGGCACAGAAATCAAAACTGTAACCCGGCATTAAAAGAGGGGAAATAGGGATGTATAAAATCAAAGAATTTGATTTTGAAATTGAAGAAGTCAAACACGAAGAGCCGCTTGACAACCAATCCGAGCACGTTGCCATACGTCCGGAGGTCGTCAATGCTAAAGTTTACAAGCTGCGCAGTGGCTTCGTCAAACACGGCGTATATATTACGCTGGGATACATTCAGCAGAACGGACGTAACCGCCCCATTGAAATTTTCATCAACAGTAAAGATCTGACCAAGAATGCGGAATATGCCGTGCTAACGCGTCTTATTTCAGCGATTTTCAGAAAATCATCAAATCCGACTTTTATTCTGGAAGAGTTGAGCAGCATTCACGATCCCAACGGCGGCTACCATAAAAACGGAAAATACATCCATTCCTTCTATTCAGAAATCGCTTACGTCATGGAACGGTTCTTTACGGAAATCGGCTGCATGAACGCCGAACCGGAGCCACCGTTAGCCCCTGATGTGAAAGCCGCCCTCAATGAAGCCGAACAACTGGCAATAAACACTGAATTTAAGATTTGCCCCGACTGCAATCAGCGTACCGTTAAAATGGAAAACGGCTGTCTGAGTTGTGTTAATACTAAGTGTGGTTGGAGTAAGTGCGATAAATAATCATTTAAAAAAATTAATCATTCGACCCTGTTTGAGCAGTCAAACAGGGTTTTTTGTTTAAAGACGAATCGATGACCGAAAAAATTATCCGTATTGAAAACCTCAATTTTTCCTATAACAGTCAAACTGTATTGCACGATATTAACATGGAAATCCAAAAGTCGGAATTTGTCGGGATTATCGGGCCCAACGGCGTGGGCAAAAGTACGCTGATCAAACTAATTGCCGGCCTGTTGCATACGGATAATGGTGATATTTTTATCAAAAAACGAAAAATACAAAACTATCAGCGCAAGGAGCTGGCCCGGCTCAGTGGTTATGTTCCCCAAACCGTGGATATTTCTTTTACTTTCAGCGTGCAGGAAATCGTAACCATGGGACGCTACCCCCATCTCGAGGGGCTGATGCAAAATGATATCAGAGCCGCTGCGAGTATTACCGAAGCCATGGACCGGATGGAACTGAGCACACTGAAGGAGCGGCAATTTTCCACCCTAAGCGGCGGTGAAAAACAACGTACGATAATTGCCAGCGCCCTGGCTCAGCAGGCCGATATTTTACTGCTCGATGAACCGACATCGGCACTGGATTTAAAACATCAGGTACAGATCGGACAGATATTGAAAAAGTTGTCAGTCGAACAAAGGAAAACCATCGTGCTGGTTACCCATGACGTTAATCTCGCCGCTCAATTTTGTACGAAACTGTTTTTGATGCACGAGGGCAAAATAATCGCCCGCGGTAAGCCGGACGAGGTGCTGCGCTTCCCGATCATACAGAAAGTATATGGCGTTAATGTGTACATCGATATTAATCCCTTTACCAAATCCCTCTATATTCTACCCTACGAAACCCGTTAACAGCAGCATTTTATCGGAAATAAAAATTTAAAAAAATTCTTGGTCATTTTATTATTTTAATAGTCATCCCGGGGAGTCCGAGACGAGGAATCCCATACAGAAAAAGAACCTTGGATGCCTGATGATCCGACTCCACTAAATACAGCGCTTTGATTTGAAGGGTATCGCCGATTTAATTATATTAGAATTTTTGTTTAACTATTGAAAAATGTAACTTTGTTACCCAGACGACATCTGAATAGAAAGAGAGCATAATTTGGATGAAAAAACGCTGGTAGCGCGCGCAAAGAAGGGCAACCAGGCCGCATTTGCCGAGTTGATCAACCGTTATAGCGAACGCGTCTATAATCTGGCGTTACGCATTCTACGTAATCGTGAAGATGCTGAAGATATTCTTCAGGAGACTTTCTTAACGGTTCTGGAAAAGATTCATACTTTTGACGGCCGCTCGGGATTTTTCACCTGGATTTACCGGATTGCCACCAACGCCAGCTTAATGCGACTGCGAAAAAAGAAAATCGTGTTTCAGGAGTTATCGGATAATCCTGATTTTCAGGAAAGCATCGAAAGCCGTGTATTCGTAGACTGGTCACAGGATCCCTCGATCAATATTTATGATGAGGAAGTGAAAGGAAAACTGGACGAAGCAATTAACAAATTATCCGATATCTATCGCAGTGTATTTGTGCTTCGTGATATTGAGGGCTTATCGATCAAAGAAACCAGTGCGATTCTGAATATCACGGAAGAGAATGTCAAAATCCGTTTGCGTCGGGCAAGACAATATTTACGCGATTATCTGTCCGACTATTTTGAAGAAAGGATCGTAGAAAAATGAAGCATCAGGATCATAAAGAAAAAATAAAGAAAATCTGCGATTTGATGGGTGAAGATCTGGACAGCCCGGCCTGCCAGGCGATGATGGAACACATCAATGCCTGTCCGACCTGCAAAGTGTATTACGATACGATGAAGAAAACGGTTTTCCTCTGCCGCGATAACGACTGCCCCGAAGAGTTGCCCGGTGATGTAAAAGACCGCTTGTTTAAGGTGCTCAATCTGGAAGAATTTAAAGATCAGCATAAGAAAAAAGATAAGAAATCCGGTTCATAACTCAGAGCCCGGCATGCACCCGATTGACAACAAGAATTGCCTGGTTTTCTTCTGAACCGGATTGTCAGCAAATATTCCTGTTTAACTTAACCGAAAGCCATCCTTTTCGAACTGTCTACAAATAGTCTCTCAGATAGGTGAAATCCTTTGTCAGCTCACCTTTATATACAATAACCGCGCGTTTAATCTCGGGCAGCAATCCCGAATCTTCAAGCGGCTGATCGTAATCGGCGTTCAGAATATTCGGTACAAACGGTTTTAGCTGATTACTGAAAAATGTGGAAGCATCGTGGGGCAGCTCTGCCGGCAAATTATCTACCGCCAGCAGCACAATCCCATCCCCCTTATGACCGTCCGTAATTTCGCGGGTTAGGGGATTACAGCAATAAGCCGGTGTTCCGCTGTCGGTTGTTTTTACATTACATTCAATGGAACCATTCACATCACAGGTAATATCGGCAATACCGCAAAGTTTGGGATTCGGCGTGCTTTCATATAATCTTTTAAGGGCATCCCAGGTGACGAAGCGCGGGTAACGGTTATCCCAGTAGGTCGCATTAACTATAATCGAAAGAAAAGGCAGATATTGTTCGAACTGCGGTTCATAATTAACCGGCGCTTTATAATAATCATCCAATTCAAAGGCCTTGCCCTGACGGTGTTTTACGAGATGTTCTTCCTTAAAAATGGTCAGATAGACCTTACGGGGATCGCCCTGTTTCTTATCATAAAAATTTTTTAACTCTTCAGGGGCGATGCGCTCCGTCGGTAAATTGTCAAAGATAAATTGTGCGCCCTGCGAAACATTGCCATAACCGAGAATACCGATAACCAGCGGACTGATTTGCCCGGGAAATCCTTCTTTCTTTATGATTTCACCGGTTTTGCGCAGGGACTGACAGGCATGTTCCACGGACTGGTACTGACTGGCCTGTTTGCATTGTTGCAGCGGCGTGTTTATACCCCTGGTTTCATAATATTCGCCCATGAGCCACAGAATATCCAGTGCTCCGGCATCGCCGGCATAGCGTCCGAAAAATACTTTGCGCCGTCCCTGGTCATCCGCGATGCGCTCATAATCGATCAGCGTCGAGCGGCCATCGATTATTTTTTTCAGCATGGGCATATTATATTTCTGACCTTTTATGGTGTGGGAAAAAAACAGGTAAACTTTATCATCGATTAATTTTTTAACCGGTATTTCCTTTACACCCAGAATTACATCGCCGGCATTCATATCATCAGAGATTTCAGCACCTGCTTCTTTATATGCCTGCGGTGAAAAAAAACGTTTGCGCGATTTTTGCACAAATGCCCGGCATTGCGTATCTTTTATGATTTCCGCCATATCCACGGGTATAATCGGGCTGCGTCGTTCCCAGATATTTTTATCTTCCGCTCTGATCAGTAATGATTTCATATCATGCTCTTCTTCCCTGAAAATTAAACAGGTTAATAAATGCATCCCGACACAAACGCCGGGATGCATGTCATTATTGAATTATAATTCGTATTTACGATCAACCAATTTAATATCCATGGTTTCCAGCTCTGCTAATACCGGTTCGTAAAATTCCGGCAGCACCGGAATATGAACGCCGGTCAGGTTTATTTTACCTTCCAGAATTAATTTTGTTGCAATAGCTGCCGGCAAACTTACCGTCCGGGCCATGGAGCTGTCTCCATCGGGGATACCGGTATCGACCATCGTCGAGGTGATTTTTTCTCTGCGGTTACCCGGATATTCAGCAATGAATTCATGATGCTGCACCAAAAGATCCAGCTCGCCTTCTTCGTATTGCAGTCTTTCCTGCAGAACATGGGCAAACATATCAAACACGGAAACCTTTTCCAGCGGCAGTTTTTCATCACCTAACAATCCAAGCCATTGCAGTTTTTTAATGGTGATCGAGTGTTCGGGCACATTCAGGAACCTGGCCAGATCGGCAACCAGATTCTTGCCGTCGCTGTTAATCAGTTCTGCAATTACTTCGGCCGGACTCATTTTTGAAAAATCAAATTCCGCTTCCTGATCAAGCAGACCGATTTTTTTGAAATAATTCCATGATTCACAGTGACCGACATTGCGCAGCGTGCCGCGATACATGCTATCCGTTGATTTAATGCCATAGAGATCGACGTAGGGCAGCGCATCACGATTGATATAGGCTTCAAATGTTCCGGCATCGGGGACATCGATCAACCAGTAATGTTCGAATAAATGTTTGCCGGCAACATCGACGACTTCTCCGTCCTTCAGATACTTACCGCTGTTGGTTGCCGCCAGCATAACACCAACCGGACTCCAGGAAAATTTATATCCCAGGGGATTATTGTTATTCTGCAATGCCGGTAAACCGCCACAGTAGGAAAAGAAACTCTTAATTTCACCGCCGTCCTTTTTAACATCGTCGATAATCTTCATAGCAGCCATGTGATCGATACCGGGGTCGACGCCGATTTCATTGAGAAACAGCAAGCCTTTTTTCCTGGCTTCCGCATCAAGCGCCTGCATTTCCGGCTTCACATACGAGGTGGTTACCAGATGCTTGTTCAGCTCGATACAAAGATTGGCAACCTTCATGTGATGAATCCACGGTAAGAGGCTGATGACCAGATCCGCTTCGGAAATAACTTCTTTTAATGCCTGCTCATTTTCCACATTGAGCTGCCGGGCCTCCCCATCAGGATGACCATTAATCAGACGTTCCGCTTTACTCACGGTTCTGCTGGCAATCGTTAAATGCACCTGCGGCTGATCGAGCAGATACCGTACTAAAGGCCTCGCCACAAGGCCGGCGCCCAACACTAAAACTTTTTTCATAAAACAAACTCCTTACTGAATAAATATTCCTTGCAATGAATTTATATGTCTAATAAATATAATAACTTGCAGGGATATTAATCATCAGGAAAACAAAAAGCAACCCATATCGTACATGTTTAATTAATCTTTGAACTTTTTTATACAATTATGATCCCTCAGGTAAAAAATCGGGACGGATTTTTAATATGCAATATATCCAAATTAACGGATATTATATGCACTGTACTAAAAGTTACCATAATCTGACCACAAACTCTTATACTGTTCCTTTTATTCTCATAAAATTGTTCTTACTCAAATTTTGTTTTATCAACCAACTCTTCTTTGAAGTTACAAGCAAATATAATTTTTATAAATACAACAGGTTAAACCACCTAACTCATGAAAATGGCATGGTTTTTGAATATCTAAAAGCTGTAATTAACCTGTCGCAAGACCGCCCAATCCAAATTTTTCACTGTTTTTTAAAAAAAATTACCCAAAAAAATATGAGAAAAAATCAGACATCGAAAGATATCAAAGCCCTGGGTAAAATACTGAAAGACGCCGGACATTTGCTTATTATTATCCATACCAATCCGGATCCGGATGCCATTGCCAGCGCATCGGCCTTAAAATATTTGGCTGATAAGCTTTATGGCATTGAATGCAGCATTGCTTTCAGCGGTAATATTAATCGTTCTGAAAACAGGGCCATGGTTAAGGAGCTCAACATACAGATGAAACAAATTGCCAAAATAAACTGGGATAAATACGATCGCGTTGCCCTTGTTGACACACAACCGGGCTCCGGAAATAATGTACTACCCGAAGATAAAAAATGTGATATTGTTATCGATCATCATCCCGGGCGGAAAAATATTAAAACGAACTTAAAGATAATTCATCCTGAGCTGGGCGCGGTTGCCACCATTCTCATTGAATGGCTTGAGGCACTGGAAATGGATATTCCCGCCGATCTTGCAACCGCCCTGGTTTATGCCATAAGCTCGGAGTCACAGAATTTAAACCGGGAAGTGCATAAAAGAGATATAGATGCCTATTTATCGGTTTATGTCAGTTCAAATCTGAGGAAACTGGCCCGCATCATGAGGCCGCCGCTGCCGCGTCATTATTTCATTAGTGTGGCAAAAACGCTGCAAAAAACAGTGACCTACCGCAATCTGATCTGCGCGCACATTGGCGATGTACCTACGGTGGAAATTGTTTCGGAAATGGCCGACTTTCTGGTTCGCCATGAACGCATTAGCTGGTGCATGTGCACGGGACGTTTTAAGGATCGTTTAATTTTGTCTCTGCGCACGAGAATTGCCAATGCCGAAGCGGGTAAACTACTGCAAAAGCTCGTCAGAAACTCAAAAACGGTGGGCGGTCACGGCATGTCTGCCGGCGGATTTATTGATATCAGCGATATGAAAAAAAATGATGTCGACATTCTTGAAAATAAAATCGGCACTGAGTTCGCAGGACTGCACAATTATGATAATCCGGACTGGAAATCCTTACTGGATACAAAATAGATTTATAAATTAACCTTTATCATAAAATTTATATAATAACATGAAAATCCGTATCGGAACCTCCGGCTGGAATTATAAACACTGGCGTGGAACGTTCTATAAAAAAGAATTAAAACAAAAAGACTGGCTCAAATATTATTCAGGCCAATTATCTACGGTTGAAATTAATAATTCATTTTATAATTTACCGGAAAAGGAAACTTTAAAAGAATGGAAAGAAACAGTTCCGGCTGGTTTTATATTCGCGATAAAGGCCAGCCGTTACATCACACACATGAAAAAATTAAATGAACCGGTGGATGCATTAAAAAGATTTTTCGACAGGATCACTGCCCTGGATAACAAACTGGGTCCGGTTCTTTTTCAACTACCGCCCAAATGGAAAATTAATACGGAGCGCCTGAGCGCGTTTTTGAAGTTGCTTAGTCGTGATTTCCGCTATGTCTTCGAGTTTCGCGACGATACGTGGTGGGATGAAGCGGTTTATCAGTTACTCGCCGGCCATAATGCCGCTTTTTGCATCTATGAACTTGACGGAAGACTGACGCCGAAAAAAAATACCGCGGATTTTGCTTACGTGCGTCTGCATGGCCCTGAAGGGCCCTATCTGGGAAAATACGACAACCAAACCCTTTCCGGCTGGGCGGGATCGTTCACAGCATTCCTGAATAATTGTAATCAGGTTTATTGTTATTTTGATAATGACCAGGAAGGTTTTGCCGCTGAGAATGCAGTTCAGCTGGACAGGATGCTGCACGACTGATTCAAAATAATCGTATTATAAATAAACGCAGAGTGTATGATATGAAAAAAATCAATACGAATTTACTGGAAGGTGCGCTGAGTACCGATCAATACCAGCTCACCATGGCGCAGTTATATTTTAAACAGGGATATCATGAAAAAGAAGTGCGATTCGAGCATTTTTTCCGTCACTACCCCGATTATAAAAACAGCAAGGCCGGTTATTGCATTAATGCCGGTTTGGAGTGGTTTATTGCCTGGCTGCATAATACCAATTTTACTTTGGCGGACATTGAACTACTCAGCAAACAGAAAACCGGCGATGGGGAAAAAATTTTTGATGATGATTTTCTGGGTTGGCTTGGCGATACATCACTGTTTGATGCGCTCACCATAGAAGCGATTCCGGAGGGACGCGTTGTGCATCCCGCGGAACCTTTGACGGTAGTGCAGGGTCCCCTGGCCATCGTCCAGATTCTTGAAACGGCCATTCTCAATCAATTGAATTATCAGATACTCATCGCCACAAAGGCATCACGGATTAAGATGGCCGGCCGGGATCAGATGCTGCTTGAGTTCGGTACACGACGGGCGCAGGATCGCGGGGTAAATGCCGGTGTAAGAGCGGCGCTGATTGGCGGGGCAGACTACTCCTCCAATGTCGCCGCTTCCATGTTCCTGGGTTACGAACCCAAAGGGACCCATTCCCATGCCATGGTTCAGTTTTATTTGGGCCTGGGCATGAGTGAACTCGATGCCTTTCAGGCTTATGCGGATTTATATCCCGACAATTGCATTTTACTTGTGGATACGATCGACACTCTCGATAGCGGCATCCCCAACGCCATCAAAGTATTTGAAAAGCTAAAGAAAAAGGGACACAAACCGCTCGGTATCAGGCTGGACTCCGGCGACCTGGCCTATCTGAGTATCCGGGCGGCACAAGCATTAAACAGGGCTGGTTTCGAGGAAGTTAAAATCGTCTTATCCAATGAACTGGATGAAATTAATATCTGGCAGATTATTACACAGATTCAGGATGAAGCCGGACAATATAACATTGATCCGTCACATATAATCAAACGACTTGTTTACGGTGTAGGTACCCGGCTGATTACCTCGAAAGGCGAACCGGCCCTGAGCGGCGTCTTCAAACTAACCAGTATTCATCAGGAAGGAGAATGGCTGCCTACGACAAAATTTTCCGAAAATTTGAGCAAATCAATTATACCCGGAAATAAAAAACTTTGGCGTATCTTTACAAAAGCAGGAAAGGCAAACGCGGATGTCATAGCCCTGGACGATGAAGCAATCGACGAAACGGATAAACTGTATTTATCCCACCCTTTTGATAAGAATAAATCGAGAACTATCAAAAAAACGGATATATCAAAAACAGAGTCGTTATTAAAGAAAATTGTGGATAAAGGAAAAATTGTTTATGATTTTCCTTCCATCGAACAGATTCGCGAACAACGGCGCAGAGATATTGAAGAGCTGGATACAGGTGTTAAGCGACTTATTCAACCCCATATATATCATGTATCACTAAGCAAAAAATTGTACAAATTAAAAGAAGAGGTTGCCAGCACATTTAAAAATGAAAATAATGCTTAATCTCCCTTTGAAAGTATATCCTGCGGCGTGGGGAGGATACACAGGGGATGGCTTTTAAGGCACCTTAAAAATAAAGAAAAAATTACTAAAAAAATGTGCAGCGCTCTTTCAGTTAACTATGACAGGATGTATCAATGATTGGCATAATCGGAATCGTCGCTCTGCTTACCGTTTTAACTTTATCCCTGATCATAACCCGGATTGCGACAATTGCCTTATCGTTAACCGGACTTTCCCGGGAAACCAGCCGCTTCCAGGCGCGCTCGGCAATGACGGGGACGGGATTTACAACCACTGAAACGGAAAAAGTGGTTAATCATCCGGTACGTCGCCGGATTATCTTATTATTAATGATTTTACGCAGCGCCGGATTAATGACGATTATCATTTCGCTGATTTTTTCATTTGCTAATCAGGCCGGCGAAAGCGATATGCTTTATCGATTGTTTGGGTTG
>CAYXRA010000057.1:0-24961 GCA_964467525.1 uncultured Calditrichaceae bacterium | reverse complement strand
TACCCGCGCCTGTCTGATTTTTTGTTTTTTTATTATAACCGGATGCGCTCAATATATTGTCCCTACCCCACAAATAGTAAATCCGGATAAAACAGCCGTGTTTAAAATCAATTCCAATATAAGATTGCTCAATCTTCAAAAAGACAATACAGAAAAAATTGAATTCTCATCCGGTATGCGCGCTTACGAAGGAAATTTGGCCGAATGGACAGACGCCGCGATTCGTCAACTATCCGAAGAACTATCAAAGCGTGGTGGACAAATTACGGATGAGGGTACAAAGATCATTAAATTATCCATTATAAAGTATAACATAGAGGCCTGGACACGCGCATGCTACCAGCTAACCGTTCATGTTGAAACAGGCAGTGGTTATACGAAGGATTATTACGCTGAAAATTGTATTGCGCCATTTGGCGATTCAGTTGCAAGAGGTTTTGGCGGGGCCATCACATTAGCTATTACGGATATGTTCAATGATAAAAACTTTGTTCATTATTTGCGGTCAGAACATGAATAGTTTTTAAATTATCCAAGAGAATCCTATGAAAACAAAAAAATGGATATTAGCCGCTTTAATCTTTTTCTCATTTGGATCAACCGATCTGTCGGCAAGACGCAGCGGAATATATATTTTATTTGAAAAGAGCAGTGTTTTAGGCACTGATTACACCGAAAATAAGCCCATATCCCATTTTGGAATGGGATTTATTACAGATACAAATATTTTTAGAGACAGAGTTCTCAATTATCGTTTCACCATTGGATTGGATTATTTTAAATATGGCCATGCGGAAGAAAGATTAATGGAAAAAGACTGGATAGTTGAAACTGTTGAAAAAAAATACTTGCGTTTCGACCAGAACCATACGCTTGGTTTCGGGGTAATAAGATTCCCCAAATTTCGTCTTTGGTTCGGACCGCAATTTAAAGGAACACTGCTCTTTGGCGATGAAACCGGTTGGGGTTTTGGCCTGGGATTACTGGATGTTGGCGCGAATATTTATTTGAATGAGGGGGCGAGTCTGTCCATAGAATGCGGATACCATTTTCAAACGAATGAATTTTTCGATAACGTTTATCAAACAGAATATGGCCTTGAAACAAGGTTCTTTTCCGAAACCAGTTTTGTGTTTAAGTTATCGCTTATATATTAGTTGAGTGAGAATATTTAATTTGCCGATTAGTGTATGAGTCGCTAATCCAAAAAAACCATGAATCAGACTTTGACTTTGCTCGCTCCCCATATTATGATTTGAGAGAATTTAATTTCCTCAGGATTTCATAGCAATATTAACGCATGGCAAATTGAACATACATCTTCCATAATCAACTCATAAACTTGCCTTAAACCGCTCCATAGCGGTTTTAATCTCAGCAATCTGTTTTTCAGTGACATCAGGCACGGGGCGACGGGCTTTACCGCCGAAATAGCCCAGCATATCCATCGCCGCTTTCAGTCCCGGAATACCATATTTTTCCGTAACCAGTTTATTCAGTTCGAGTAACCGGAACTGGCCGCTACGGGCCTGCTCATGTCGTCCGGCTGTGAAATCATCATAAATCTGCACGCAGGCGTCAGGAACAATATTCGCCGGCGCGGCAATGGCGCCATCGGCACCCAGAGACAGACCGGCATAAATCACCGCCGCCGAACCTAACAGCACATTGAAATTTTTATCACTGCTATTAATAATTTCCGCCAGTTGTCCCAGATTGCTGGTGCTGTGCTTAATTCCGACAATGTTGGGATGCCCGGAAAGCTCGGCAATGGTTTCGGGCAGAATCTGCACACCGCTGAATTTAGGCACGTTGTAAATCAGAACCGGCAGGTGCGCGTCATCGGCTACGGCGCGGAAATAGCATTTAAAGGCATCGCCCGTCATCAGCGGTTTGTAGAAAGATGGTGTAAGCACGAGCACGGCATCGGCGCCGAGCCTTGCCGCCTCGTTGCTGATAAATACGGTTTCCCTTATGGAATCGCTGCCGCTGCCCACGATCAGCTTTTTATCCGCCGACTTATAGCGGGCAACCGTTTCAATGAGTTTTAGTTTTTCATCCCCGGTGAGAAAAGCGGCTTCGCCGTTTGAGCCCAGCACCAGGTAAGCGGACAGACGCGATGCATTCCAGCGCTGCAAATTTTCACGCATTTTATCATGGGCGACTTCATCATTAATAAATGGTGTTGTAATTGGTGAAATGATACCTGTGAACATGTTGATTCCTTTTTTAACTTTACATCACTGTGATTAAAGATTCAGTTTCGTTCCCAATCCCAACTTTTCCGCTTTTTTAAGAATCGCATCGGCCACGGCCAAATCCTGCACGGCATTACCGACCGATTTAAAAACCGTAACCTCGCGCTCATCCTGCCGGCCTGACTTTTGACCGGAAATAATTTCACCGATTTCAGCATGGATAAAATTGGCATCCATCCTGCCTTCTTTGATCGGAATAATGATATCACCGGCCTCGGACAGACAGGCTTCTCTTTGATCGACCACCAGCCGCGAACGCGGAATGGTTTCAGCGGGAATCTCCCGCATGTGCGGTTTATAGGAACCAACGCCGTTAATATGCGTTCCGGGACTGATATCCGAATCCGAAAATACCGGTTTTGTTGCCGTGGTTGCCGTACAGATGATATCCGCTTTTTTCAGATCCCGGCTGCTGCTGATTACTTCCGCCGGGATAGCCAGGCCGGCGGATATTTCATCCTTAAAATTCCTGGCATTGTTTAGATGCTTATCCAAAATCAGCGCCCGCTTAATCGGTCGCACGGCGCAGACCGCCTGCAGCTGTGTTCGGCCCTGCACGCCGGCGCCGATCACTGCGCAAACTTTGCTGTCTTCCCTGGCAAGCAATTTTGTCGCAACGCCCGATGCTGCCCCGGTGCGCAAAGCGGTGAGATATTCGCCGTCCATAAGTGCGAGCGGTTTTCCCGTTCCCGCATCAACGATAACCACCAGGGCATGAATGGCCGGCAGGTGCAATGCCGGATTATCTTTAAATACGGATACGACTTTAAGTCCCACTTTTCCGGCGGAAGGCATATAGACGGGCATAAACAATATCGTTCCGTTTGCTTCCGGAATATGGATGCCGCTGCGCAATGGGACGTTGGCCTCCCCCAGGGAAAAACGTCTGAATCCGTCGCCCACGGCGTCAATGGCTTCGCTCATGGTCAGACATTGTTTAATCTCATCTTTTGATAGAAATAGAATGATTCAATCCTTATTTTTTAAGTGATCCCGATGATTTAAACCGCTTCAAAGCCCTCAATTTCAACGCAGAACGAATCCATCCCGGAGAGGATCACCCGGATCGATAACAAATTCATTTTTTCCGGTGATAAATGCCGTGCCTTCAACTTCCGGGATTACGGCGTCATACGGACCGAATTTTGTGATACGCACAACCCTGCCGGTAAAGGCGCTGCCGATGATGCTTTCGATAACCATCGCTTCACCGGACTTAATTTCGGCACGGGCGTGATGCAGGGCCATTCGGGCGCTGACGCCTGTTCCTGTGGGACTGCGATCGACTTCCCCTTCGGCAAAAATGCAGACATTGCGGCTGTGCGCTTCTTCATTCAGGGGCTTGCCAATGAAAATAGTACCGTACAGAAAATTCAAATCCTTTTCAAAGGGATGCTCTATTTTGTAATTCCGCATTACTGCTCTTTTTATGTCCATACCTGCTTCAATGAGCCTGCGATAGTTATCCGCCGCGAGAGACAATCCCAGCGCATCCGCATTGACAAACGCGTAAAAAGCACCGCCAAAAGCTATATCAAAATTTACGTCACCCATTCCCTGAACCTGAACCGATTGATCCATCGCCAGGACAAATGAGGGTACATTATGAAAATAAACACTTTCTACACGATCGTCCCTGATGCAGGCGTATGCTGTAACCAGTCCGGCCGGCGTATTGATGTTGACGATGGTTTCCGGCGCGCTTTTCCGGATTGCTCCGGTTTCCAGCATAACTTTCGTCACAGCGATAATGCCGTGCCCGCACATGGTACTGAATCCCTCGTTGTGCAAAAACAGAACGCCAAAATCGGCATCCGCCGTAACCGGTTCGGTGACAATACAGCCGTACATATCGGCATGACCGCGTGGTTCCCACATCAGCGCCCGGCGCAGGTGATCGAAATTTTCCCTGCAGTAGCGCCGCTTTTCCAAAATGGTGCGGCCTTTTATTTCGGGGAAACCGTCGATGATAATGCGCAGCGGTTCACCGCCCGTATGGGCATCGATGGTGGAAATTTTCAACCAGCCCTTTGGTGCGGACCACCGTAAGGGCATTTTAATCTGTTCAATCATTTTTTGCTGCATCTTTTCGATTAAAACGCTGCCTGCTCCGTGCGTCGGATAATCTCATCCTGCAGTTCCGGTGTTAAATCGACAAAATAATCGCTGTAACCGGCAACCCGGACGATCAGATCTTTGTAGGCATCGGGATCGGCCTTCGCTTTGCGCAGCGTTTCGGCGGTGACCACATTAAACTGGATATGGTGTCCGTCCATCCTGAAATAGCCGCGGATTAATTGGGTCAGTTTATTGATGCCGTCTTCGGTTTCGAGAATCTGCGGCGTGAATTTCTGATTGAGCAGCGTGCCGCCGGTGCGGATGTGATCGATCTTTGCCGCGGATTTAATTACGGATGTCGGTCCGTTGCGGTCGGCGCCCTGCACCGGTGAGATACCTTCGGAAAGCGGCTGTCCGGCCAGTCTCCCGTCGGGTGTTGCCCCGACGACGCTGCCGAAGTAGACATGGGACGTGGTCGGCAACAGATTGATACGGAAGGTACCACTCCTGGTATTGGGTCTTCCGTCTATGGCCCTGAAATAGATTTCGAACACCCGGCGCAGCAGTTGATCGGCATAATCATCGTCATTGCCGTATTTCGGCGAATCATTCAGCAATAAATCGCGCATCGAAGCACCGCCTTCAAAATTGGTATTCAGCGCCTGCAACAGTTCCGCCATCGTCAGACGTTTCTTATCATAAACATTGTATTTGACCGCGCTCAGGGCATCGGTAATGCTGCCCATGCCCACGCCCTGAACATAGGAAGTGTTGTAACGGGCGCCGCCGGCATGGTAATCCTTTCCCCGCTCGATGCAATCGTCGATTAACACCGATAAGAACGGCGCCGGCATGTAGCGGGCATAAAGCTGTTCGATGATGATGTTGCCCTTGATCTTTATATCGGCAAAATGATTGAGCTGTTTTTCATAAGCCTGAAGTAAATCTTCGAATAACCTGAATTCGGACGGATCACCGGCTTTTAATCCGATGATTTTACCGCTGCGCGGATCGACGCCGTTATACAGGGTAATTTCAAGAATTTTAACAAGATTGAAATAGCCGGTGAGAATATAACTTTCCCGGCCGAAGGATCCGGTTTCCACACAGCCGCTGGCCCCGCCGCGCCGGGCGTCAATAAGCGATTTACCATGCCTGATCATTTCCTGGATAATGGCATCGGTATTAAAAACCGAAGGCTGACCGTAGCCGGTTTTGATGATTTGCAGGGCGCGCCTGATCAGGCGGTCGGGATTTTTTTTACTGATCTGCACCATCGAGCTGGGCTGCAGAAGACGCATTTCTTCGATGACATCAAGAATCATAAAAGTGAGTTCATTAACCGCATCATCGCCGGACTCCGTTACGCCGCCGACATTGATCAGGCAGAAATCGGTGTAGGTATTGCTTTCCTGGGCGGTGACCCCCACCTTCGGCGGCGCCACCTGGTTGTTGAATTTGATCCAGAAAGCCTGCAGCAGTTCGCGCGCGCTTTCTTCATCAAGTATACCCTGCTCAACATCACGCTTATAAAACGGATACAAATGCTGGTCGAGCCGGCCCGGATTGAAAGAATCCCAGGTGTTGAATTCCGTAATCACACCGAGATGCACAAACCAGTAGTATTGCAGCGCTTCGTGGAACGTGCGCGGCCGATTTTCAGGAACATGCGCGCAAATTTCGGCTATTTTTTCCAATTCTGCTTTGCGCTCGGGATCGGTTTCCTGTGCAGCCAGATTACGCGCGGCTTCGGCGTGACGTTTGGCGAACGCAATGATTGCATCACAGCAAACTGCCATTGCCCGCAGCTCTTCCCTTTTTGTAAACGCCTCGGGATCGTTAAAAAAATCAAGCTCTTTTAGTTGTGCTTCGATGTCATTCCTAAAATCCTTGAATCCTTTTTTATAGATTTTATCATCGAGCACGGTATGACCGGGGGCGCGCTGTTCCATAAATTCGGTAAATATGCCCGCTTCGTAAGCGTCGATCCAGTCCCGATCCATCTCTTCAAAGATGCGGTCGCGGATCGACTTTCCCTGCCAGAAGGGTCGAATCTGTTCGGTTAAAATCTGGCGCGTTTCTTCATCAGACTTAAAAGCGATCTTTTCCCGTTCGTTTAAAATTTCCAGGTCCTGTTGGGTATGGGCGCAGATTTCAGGATAAGTGGGCGTGGCTTTGGGCGCCGGGCCGCGCTCGCCAATGATCAGCTCGCCATCATTAATGACGATGGTTTTGTTTTTCAGGATGTGTTTAAAGGCCAGTGCCCGTGCCAGCGGAATGGAAGCACGCTGCGCTTCCCTGCTGCCGTAAAATTCGGTCAGGAGCCGGGCCCGTTCAGCGGATATCGTTGGCACGGCGTCAAGAGATTGCTGTCTTAATTTTTTAATACGTTCCTTCATGATTCCCCCTAAACCAATGTGAAACCGGCCGAACAGAATTTCGATTGGATTGCATCCAGTTGCTCCCGTGATTGCGTTTCCTTTTTTCCCAGCCGGTTTTCCTTATTTAAGCGCGGATACTTGCTTTCACCCATACGATTATAGGCCAGCAGTTGTACATCGGTAATCTTTTTGATCTCTATGAGATAATCGATTATTTCCTTTAAATTTCTGTCCGTATCGGTTATGCCCGGAATTAGTGGAATGCGCAGCCATATTTTTTTGTCCGCCCGCGCTAGTTTTTCCAGATTTTCAAGAATGGTATGATTGGAATAGCCGGCGTATTTTACATGATTGACATCATCCATCAGCTTCAAATCGTAAAGATACAGATCGACATAATCGTTGATTTTTTCAAAATCCGTGTAAGGCGCATATCCTGAGGTATCGACGGCCGTGTGCAATGTCTGTTTTTTACATTTTCGAAGCATTTCCTGCAGAAAGTCGGTCTGCATCAGCGGCTCGCCGCCGGAAAAAGTAACCCCGCCGCCCGATTCATCATAGAACAGGGTGTCTTTTTCAATTTCCTTTAAAACTTCTGAAGAACTGACCATTTTACCTATTTTATTATCATCGGATTTCAATAATCCGAAGGATTGCCGGACAGCCAGCTCGTTGCGCGCCTCCGGATCAGGCAGGCGGCTTTCCGGATTGTGGCACCACCAGCAATCGAGCGGGCAGCCTTTTAAAAATATGGTTGTACGGATGCCCGGTCCGTCATGAATCGCGTAGCGTTTGATGTCGTAGATGACGCCTTTTTCCGTTTCAATGCTCATTCGTTCCGATCAAGTTTTTTGTAATTGTGCCTTCACTCTGAATTAACGCAATAATTTGATTTTTTTGATGATGCCGGCCACCATCTCGTCGGTGGTTGCCTTTCCGCCGAGATCCGGTGTCAGATGCTGGCGTTCGGAAAGGAAAAGCACCAGCGCCGCCTGCACCCGGTCAGCCGCCCTGCCTTCGCCGATGTGGCGCAGCATCATGTTGGCCGAGAGAATGGTTGCCATGGGATTGGCGATTCCCTTGCCGGCGATATCCGGGGCGCTGCCGTGCACCGATTCAAAAACAGCTACATCCTCGCCAAGATTAGCGCCTGGCACAACGCCCAGTCCGCCTACCAGACCGGCGGCAAGATCGGAAATGATATCTCCGTAAAGGTTACCGAGCACCAAAATATCAAATTGTTCAGGATGCATCACCATCTGCATGGCGCAGTTATCGACGATGATTTCCTTGTAGGTGATATCCGGAAATTGCGCGGCTACTTTACGAACGCTCTGCAGAAAAAGACCGTCGCTTTTTTTCATGATATTGGCCTTGTGCACGGCGTGCACCAGTTTGCGTTCCCGGGTTGCCGCCCATTCGAAAGCAGCCCGGGCAATGCGTGTTGAGGCTTTTTCGGTGATTACTTTAAGACTCTGAGCAACACCCGGCGCCACTTCGTATTCCAGACCGGCATACAAATCTTCGGTATTTTCACGAAAAATGATCAGATCAATTGGATTATGCTGAAAGGATATACCAAGCGACGAGCGCACCGGCCGGACATTGGCAAATAAATTCAGCGCTTTGCGCAATCCCACATTTACCGACTGAAAACCCTCGCCGATGGGCGTGGTGAGCGGACCTTTAAGGGCAACTCTATTTTTTTTGATCGATTCCAGCGTTTCATCAGGCAAAGTGGTGCCTTGTTTATCAAGCGTTCCGGCGCCGGCTTCGACAATCTCCCAGTCAACCACAACCCCGGCCGCGGCGATCACTTTGCGCGCCGCCGACGTTACTTCGGGACCGATGCCATCACCGGGAATTAAGGTGATGGTGTAAGGTTCTTTGTTTGCCATTTTTCATTCCTTTTATATTTTTGATTGTATGCCTGAACCTGCTATTTATCCGAATATCGTTTTCAAAATGAAGTTTAAAACATCCCCCTAAAACTGAAAACAGAACGTTTTTAATTCCATTTAGCATTTTAACAATCCTGCCGAAAATTAGCAAAAAATTACATGATTTGGAAATCGGATTTTTTTAACCTGATCATTTCGGGCAATCGACTGTAACCAAAATTGCTGAATTCGAATAAAATTAGACGCACATCCCGATTTATATTATATTTGCCCACTGAAGTCGAAATAGGGAATCGCGTATGAAAGTAATCGAGCATCTGGAAAAAGCAGATAACACCCTGATCAGTTTCGAGATTATTCCACCGAAGCGCGGCGGTGATATCAAAAGTCTTTTGGAAGTGGTGGACGATATTTCAAAATACGATCCGCCCTTTATCGATATTACCAGTCACGCCGCCGAAGTATCTTATGATGAAACGCCGGAAGGCATCAAACGAAAAGTGAAACGCAAGCGTCCCGGTACGCTGGGCATCTGCGCATTGATCCAGAATAAATACAACATCGACGCCGTTCCCCACGTGCTTTGCTACGGATTCACCCGCGAGGAAACCGAAGATTTTTTAATCGACCTGCAATATCTTGAAATCGAAAATGTCCTGGCCATCCGCGGTGATGAAAGCAATTTCAAGAAACCGCTGCTGCACGGACGCAGCGCCAATATTTACGCCGTTGATCTGGTAAAACAGATAAGCAACATGAACGATGGTAAGTATCTCGAGGAGAATCTGCTTGATGCAAAGCCTTCTAATTTTTGCATCGGGGTTGGCGCCTATCCGGAGAAACATTTCGAAGCGCCTAATCTTAATCTGGATATACAGTATCTGAAACAAAAAATTGGCGCGGGCGCCGATTACGTCGTCACCCAGATGCTCTTTAACAATCAGATATATTATGATTTCGTCAAAAAATGCCGCCAGGCGGAAATCACGGCGCCGATCATTTCCGGCCTCAAAATCATCACATCCGCCAATCAGTTGAAATCGATTCCCCGCAATTTCAACGTTGATATTCCTGATGAACTGACGGAAGAGATATTATCCGCAAAACCGGAGCATGTACTGGAAATCGGCGTGAACTGGGCGGCAAAACAAGTGACTGACTTAATGAAACAGAATGTGCCGGCTATTCACCTGTATATCATGCAGCATTCCAAACCGGTTAAAATGCTACTGAAGCAGCTTGGGTTGTGATTCATTTTATTTTTTAAGAATAATAGAATGAGCGCTTTGATGATTTACGATTCGGTTATACATTTGCAGGCAAAAAAATCCGGATTGCCCGTGATTAAAGATGAGATTAACGGCGTAACAACAGCCAGGCCGGGGTCGATACATCAGCCGGATTTTGTCTGAGAAGATTCAGGGCTTAAATTCAGGATATTTTTAACGCCGGCCGGGATGATCCGTTGCGTCATGAAATTTTAGAATTTAACAGTTAGGTAAAACTTCATAAAAAAAGGGACAGCCAAATGCAAAAGTTACTTGATATTATTCCGTCGCCAGGCGAAATAAAATCTCTGTATATCAAATCGGATTTTATTTTTCACAAAGGTCAGCATCTTGTTGATAACGATTTTTGCACTTTAACCGCGCAAGGGGCCTCCGAATACAAATTTACCGTCGAAGACCGCTTTGATGATTTCGAAGTAGCGATACGTCTAACCCCGGAGGCCATAACGAGCAGTTGTAACTGTCATGCCCCGTCATCCGTCTGCTCGCATAAGGCCGCCGCCCTGATTGCGCTCCGGCAATATGCGGAAGACCAGGAAAATATTTCCGGTAGCGAGGGCGAAACATACAGCGAACGGGAAATGGTGGAACGCGTGCTGAAAGAACGGCATGAACGCGCTGAAAAGGAAGATTATCGTCTGGCCATTTCGGATAATATCTATGGATTTCACAAACTGCGCACCCAATCGGGCATTACGTATGAAATCACCATTCGTGATTTTAAAAATGAAGAGGGATACTGTTCCTGCCCTGATTTCCAAACCAATAAACTGGGAACCTGCAAGCATCTGATCTATGCCATAGCGGAAATTAAAAAAAAGCAGCCGGTAAGCGAATTAATCGGCAAACAGCAATACCCCTTTTTGGAAATTTACTGTGATCCCCATGCGGATTATCAAATCTCTTACTTTTACCAACGCGAATTGAGTCCTTCGCTGAAGGAACTGCTTGATCAATATTTCGGGGAAAAAACACACATTTATCCCGCGGACTATGGTCAATTTATGCGCTTTATTTCCGAGGCGCAAAATTACAAAGAGATTCTGATCCGGCCGGAAGTAACCGACAAGATTGATAAATATTTTGAGCGGCAATTATTAAATAATCTGAGTAAGGACGTCGTTCCCGACTTTTCAAAAATCAAAGCAAAATTATTCGATTATCAGAAAGAAGGGGTATTTTTTAATCTGTTTAAAAGCGGCGCAATTATCGCCGATGAGATGGGCCTGGGTAAAACCCTGCAGGCGATTACCACGGCTGTGCTGAAAAAGGATATTTACGACCTGCAACGGACATTGATCATTTGTCCGGCCTCGCTGAAAGCCCAGTGGAAAAAGGAAATCGAGCGCTTTTCCAGCGAAAAAGCCGAGATCATTGAAGGAAATCGCAGCCAGCGCAGACAACAGTACGCAAAAAACGAGGCATATTTCCTGATTGCGAATTATGAAGCGGTCATGCGCGACGTCACCATTATCCGGAACCAGCCTCCGGACATGATTATACTGGACGAAGCGCAACGGATAAAAAATTATGATACCAAAACCTCTCATGCCGTTAAATCGATTCCCAAAAAACATGCGCTCGTCATTACCGGTACGCCGCTGGAAAACCGCCTGCTTGATCTCTACTCCATTATGAATTTTATCGATCCCGAATTGCTGGCGCCGCAGTGGGCGTTTTCCATGCAATATTGTCTGTTCGATAAATCAAAGAAAAACAGGATTACCGGTTATTATAATTTACAGCATTTAAAAAAACGGCTGGAAGAAGTAGTTATTCGTCGCGAAAAAAAAGACGTGCTAAAGCAATTACCGGATCTGCGGGAGGTTAACGTACCGGTTGAATTGCATCCTTTTCAGGCCGATATACACGCCGGCCTTAGCCGCTCCCTGGCCGCGATCATCAGGAAAAAACATAAAACCCTGTATGACATGCAGCGTATCCAGCAACTGTTAACCAGTATGCGCATGGTCTGTGATTCAAGTTATCTGATCGATAAAGAAAGCAATTATTCGCCCAAACTGGATGAACTGAAAGAAATCCTGCTGGAAAAACTGGACATAAAAACCAGCAAGAAAAAAGTAATCATTTTTTCCGAGTGGAAAACCATGCTGCATCTCATCAGCAATATGCTCAGGTCGAATAATGTCAACCATCTGATTCTGAGCGGCGACGTACCGGTAAAGAATCGCGGGCGCCTGATCGATAATTTTGCAAACGACCCGGATTGCCTTGTTATGCTCTCAACCGAAGCCGGCGGCACCGGACTCAATCTGCAGTTTGCCGATACCGTGGTCAATTTCGATTTGCCCTGGAATCCGGCGAAGAAAAATCAACGGATCGGCAGAATTAATCGCATCGGACAACAAAGCGCCAAAATTACAGCGATTAATCTTATCTCTTTAAACAGCATTGAAGCAAAAATCGCCGAGGGTATCGAACTCAAAGAAAATCTTTTCGAAGCTGTGCTGAACGAAGGCAATTTAACCGATGAAGTCGATTTTGCGGCTAAAGGTCGTTCCACGTTTATCGATCAGATTCAAAAACTTATACAATTGCCTCAGGATGATGATGAAAACGGCGCGGAAACCGAAGAAGTACAGTTAACGGAAGCTGAATTTTCCATTGCCGATGAAGATGATCAAATGGAAACCGGCGCGGATATTTTCGTTGCGGAAGATGATCACAAGCCGCAAAAAGAGCAATCGCCGCCTAAACGGGATGAAAAACCAACACCGGCCGCCGCCCCGCCGGTAAATCCGGCAGATGTCGAAAACACCTTAAATCAGGGACTGCAATTTTTAAGCGGCATTTTCAAAATGGCCACCGGACAAACGCTAAAAACCGAGGAAAAAAGCATCACCGTCGATCGTGAATCCGGTGAAGTTACGATGAAATTTAAGTTACCCGGGTTTTAATTGAATCCGGATAGAGCCACTTTACTGTCATTGCCCTGTAAGGGGCCGCTTGCGCGGCGAGTGAAATCAGGTTATCTCATCTATTGTAAAGTGATTGCTGTACCACCCTCACGTGCGCGCGTCAATAGCACCATTTGGTGGCAATGACAGATTAGAGAAGTAACTATAGGTAAAAGCGCTAAAATTTTGGTTGAAGAACTCGAAACTATTTTTGCATGGGCAGGCAATAAATAATCGACGCTGTGACCCGGCCGTCCACTATCGGATTATTTCAGTAGATAAATCCCTGCGCCGGTGGGATCCATTGTTGTCATTATACGAACCATTATGGAAATTATGTAAAACATCCTTATAACTCTCAATCAATCGCAGGTTATTCTTTTCCCAGGTTTTCTCAAGCATATCCCGGCGTGCGTAATTACCGAGATATTTGCGAAAGCGATCGTTGCGTAACAGCAGCTTACATTTATCGGCAAAATCTTCCGGGTTGTTTGGTTCGGCCAGTAAACCATTGTGTCCGGTAAGCACCAGATCGCCCGGACCGCCTGCTTTAACAGCGATAACGGGTGTACCGGATGCAAACGCCTCCTGAACTACATTTCCGAAGGTCTCGGTAGTGGAAGGAAACACAAAAATATCGGACGAGGCGTACATTTCCGACAGCTCTCGGCCCAGCAGGTAACCGGGCAAATTAATATCGGGGACTTTATCCTGCAGCTCCTGACGCATCGGTCCGTCACCAACCACTACAAGCTTATACTTGTAACCATCTGCGCGCAGGATTTTATCAACGGCAACTAAGTCATCGAGATCTTTTTCCTTGACCAGACGCCCCACAAATAAAAGTATGGGGATCTTCTCCGCCCCTAATTTCCGGCGCAGTGTCTCGCTGCGATATTCAGGGGAGAACATTTCAACATCAATACCCCGTTCCCACAGACCGACGTTTTTGATTCCCTGCTCTTTCAGCAAGGCTGCCGCGCTTTTTGACGGAGCGTAATTCATTACGCACTGGTTATGAAACCAGCGCAGAATGCCCCAGCCTAAAGATTCCATTGACTGAAATCCGTAATAGGAAAAATAAGATACAAAATGGGTATGGTAGCTGGCCACAACAGGAATATCATTCTTTTCAGCATATTTGATTCCGAAGCGACTCAGCGGCGTTGGCGCCGTTACATGAATTATATCCGGTTTAAACTGATCTATTTCTTCACCGGGATTATCAAAAATCGGCAGGGCAAGTTTGTATTTCTTGTACAGAGGAAATGTAAACGAAGTAATCTTGCGTACCTTTTCGTTCCAGGCGTCATCCGTATCCGGTTTAAACGGTGAAAAGAAACGGAAATCTATTTGATTTTCAATTAATGTTTCAATGAGCCGGCTGAAGGTATGGCTGACCCCGTCCGTATTGGGTAAAAAACTTTCGGTGAAGTAGGCGATTTTCATTGGGGCTCCGGCTTAAAATATAATGATTCCAAACTGTGCGCTGCTAATGCCCAGAACGGCGCCGGCGATGACATCACTGGGATAATGAACGCCCAGATAAATTCGTGATAAGCCGACAACTATCGCCCATAAAAACAGTGGAATCAGAAGCATAGGCAGAAAATTTCCCAACACGCCGGCCATGATAAATGCGCCTGCAGTATGACCGGAGGGAAAACTGAACTTGTCCGGCGGTGCAATCAGATGTGCTATTGCCCTGTTGTTCTCAAATGGCCGCAATCGTTTGGTTCCGCGTTTAATTAAAATGTAAAAAGGCAATTTAAACAAAAAGGCGCTGATACCGCAAATAAATACCTGTAAGCCCAATGTGCGGTCAATTCCAATCAGCAGTATTCCGATAAGCACATATAAATATCCGTCGCCGCTGCGTGAAAACCAGGTCATGATTTTGCATAGTGGTCTCATGCGCTGCAATCTGTACAGCTGCAAGCTTACCAGACTATCCCATTCTGAAACCCGGCTTACCATTGATTGAATCATGTTAGTTTCCCATTGTTTTTTTGTGTGATTATAGCGTATTTAGATTAGGTTCATGTTAGTTTCAGGTAAATTTTGCATGAGCAGGCGAACGTAATTAAAACCAGCATTAAAGGCTATTATACCAGTGATGCGGGGAAATACCCGGCCACCCGGATTAAAATCATCTGAAATTTTAAACAAGAAAAGGATTTATTGATAAAATTTGACGGTTGGGGTTTTGATCATCTCTCAGGCTTAAATAGTTTTAGTCGCTGCGTTATTGATTAAATGGAATAATTTCCTGAAAACTTGGTTTTAAGAAATCGAAAAACAATTAAAATTGTAACATTTTTATCACAAGTGAAACTTTGGATTGATTTCACTGTAAACTGGACAAATAAAGTCGTATTTAAATGGTGCGCATATGAATTATAAATTTGCACAGGAAATTCTTGAAAACAGGCATAACAGGGATGCTGTATTTCCGTCGAAACAGCAGGTGCATCAGTTTACCCTGGATCTTGTTGAACTGCTGTTTCCGCATTTTTCAGGAGAATATACCTATTTCAATGCAGTAGAAATCGACGGGCAGTTAAAATTACTGGAGCGCGATCTAAAGAAAATTCTCTTGCCGCTGGAATCGGAACTCGCCAAACCGGTGGACGTCATTGCCAGGATATTTTTCGATAAGCTGCCTGAAATCTATCATAAATTATGGCGTGACGCCCAGGCCATTCACGATGGCGACCCGGCCTCGGAAAGCATCGACGAGGTGATTTCCGCTTATCCGGGATTTTTTGCCATTTACACGTACCGGATTGCCCATGTCTTTTATGAACTTGATGTGCCTGTGTTTCCGCGCATTCTGACAGAATTTGCCCACTACAAAAGCGGCGTCGATATTCATCCCGGCGCCCGGATCGGCGACGCCTTTTTTATCGATCACGGCACCGGTATCGTGATCGGAGAAACCAGCGTTATCGGCAATAATGTTAAAATATACCAGGGCGTCACACTGGGCGCGCTCAGCGTGGCCAAAGGCTTATCGGATACCAAACGCCACCCTACGATCGGGGATGATGTGATCATTTATTCCAATGCCACGATTCTGGGGGGTAACACGGTTATCGGTCACGACTCGATAATCGGCGGTAATGTCTGGTTAACACGAAGCGTTCCGCCCTTTTCGATGGTACACAACAGTGTTGAAATCAAAGTGCGTCCCAAGCATGTTGAAAATGAAATCATTGATTTTACCATTTAATTGAGGATTATTATGAAGTTTAACAATATACTCGAAGGCATCGGCAACAGCGCCCATGTGCGCATCAACAATCTTTACGACAAAAGAGCCGAAGTCTGGATGAAGCTGGAACGGTCCAATCCCGCAGGCGGCATTAAAGACCGCATCGCCCTTTCGATGATCGAAGATGCGGAGGCCAAAGGGATTTTAAAGGAAGGCAGCGTGATTATCGAACCGACTTCCGGCAATACCGGTATCGGACTGGCCATGGTGGCCGCGGTCAAAAAATACAAACTGATTTTGGTGATGCCCGAATCCATGTCCGTTGAGCGGCGGAAAATCATGTCTGCTTACGGGGCAAAGTTTGAGCTGACCGCGCGCGAGCTGGGCATGAAGGGCGCCATGGAACGGGCCGAAGCACTCAGCCGCGAAATTCCCAATGCCTGGATTCCGCGTCAGTTCGAAAATCAGGCTAACATTGATGTCCACCGCACGCACACGGCACAGGAAATTGTCAACGATTTTCCTGATGGCTTTGACTATCTGATTACCGGCGTGGGCACCGGCGGACATATTACCGGTGTGGCCGAAGTTTTGAAAGAAAAATTTCCACGGATCAAAGTTTTCGCGGTTGAACCGGAATTATCCCCGGTAATCAGCGGCGGTGAGCCCGGCTCGCATCCCATTCAGGGTATCGGTGCCGGCTTTATTCCGAAAAATCTGCATACGGATTTACTCGACGGGGCAATTCAGGTTGCCAAAGAAGACGCCTTTAAATACGCCGTTCGGGCGGCGAAGGAAGAAGGCATTTTAGTCGGTATCTCATCCGGGGCTTCACTGGCAGCCGTCGCCAAAAAAATGCCTGAAATTCCCGAAGACAGTCGTGTGCTGACCTTTTGCTACGATACCGGTGAGCGCTATCTATCCGTGGAAGGCCTGTTTGATTAAAAAAATATCGTTAATTCAATATACAGAGCAAATAATTGATTTTAATGGGATTTTGAGCTTTCGTGATTTTGTGGCAAAAGAAGGGATAGCCACTAAAGCACCAAAACACGAAAGAGACACGAAAACGATTTTATTGTTTCGGGTCTATCAACAGAAAAAACGCGAAGCGGTTAAATATGAAAAGCCCGGGGTAAGCGAAAGCGCTACGCCGGGTTCAAAAATCCCCATCACCCCGGAATCCTGAAAGAATTCAATAAAATATTGACCTTAGAAAAAAATACCGGCCGACTGAAATGATAGTATAATTTGCTTTGGCATATTTACAATCCCCGCGCGCCATCTGAAAAAATGAATCCCGGAACTCTGCCCCGGTAATTGCATAAAAAATATTTTCGAATTAATTTGAAATACGATGCCATCAAAAACTACTCAAATGAAAATTAGCGAAAAACTGGACAATGTGCCGCGCAAGCCGGGCTGCTACCTGTACAGGGACGGCAACGGTAAAATTTTGTACGTAGGTAAAGCCGCCGTGCTGCGCTCCCGTGTGCGCTCCTATTTTCAAAACGGACAGCCTTATGATCCCAAACTGACTGCGCTGGTGAAAAAAGTACGCGATATCGAGTGGATCGTCACCGATTCCGAAGTGGAAGCGCTGATCCTGGAAAACAATCTCATCAAAAAACACAAGCCGCGCTACAATGTCAATCTGAAGGACGATAAGAGTTATCCCTACATTCGTATTACTAACGAAGATTTCCCCCAGGTCTTTGTCACCCGGAAAATCATCCGCGACGGTTCGGAATATTACGGTCCCTATACCGATGTGAAAAATGTACGTTACACCCTGAAAACCCTGCAGCGTATTTTCCCGCTGCGCTCCTGCAAATATAATCTCACGCCGGAAACCATTAAAAAAGGCAAGGTTCAGCTCTGCCTCGATTATTATATCAACAAATGCAAAGGACCCTGTCAGGGCCTGCAGAGCAAAGAAGACTATGCCAAAACCATCGATCTGGTGCGCCGGTTCCTCAAAGGCAAAACCGATGGCATTGTACGTCTTTTAAAATTGGACATGCAGGAGCAGGCCCAAGCCCGGCAATACGAAGAAGCGGCACGTATCCGAGACCGCATCGAAGCGCTGGAAAATTACCGCAACAGTCAAAAAATTGTGCAGAGCGATCTCCGGGACCGCGATCTGCTGGCCATTGCCAAAGAGGATGATGACGCCTGCGCGGTTATGTTTAAAATCCGCGAAGGCAAGATTACCGGACGACTGCATTATTATTTAAACCAGGTGGAATGGCAGACCGGGTCTGCGCTTGTGGAATCGTTTCTCAATCAGTATTACTTCAAGTCCGATGACATTCCGCAGGAATTATTGATTCAAACGGAAATTTCCGGCAAGGAAACCATTGAATCCTGGCTAAGCAAAAGACTGGATAAAAAAGTGACCATCCACGTTCCTAAAATCGGCGACAAAAAAAATCTGATCGAACTGGCTATGAAAAATGCCCGCTATCTGTTAGAAGAGCTGAAACTGCAGCGACTGAAGGCCAAAGACTTTGTACCCCATGTGGTCAAAGCCCTGCAGCGCGACCTGCGTCTATCCAAAGAACCGCGCCGCATCGAGTGTTTTGATATTTCCAATATTCAGGGCAGCGATCCGGTGGCATCGATGGTATGTTTTGTGGACGGTAAACCGAAAAAATCCGAATACCGTCGTTTTAAAATTCAGAGTAAAAGTACACCGGATGATTTCGCCATGATGCGCGAAGTGGTGCAGCGCCGCTACAGCCGCATGCTACGTGAAAACAAAGACCTGCCCGATCTGATCGTCGTTGACGGCGGTAAAGGGCAGCTTTCCAGTGCAAATAAAGTCTTGAATAGTCTGGGGCTCGAATCGCAGCCGGTGATCGGACTGGCCAAGCGGCTGGAAGAAATTTTTTTTCCCGGTGTAACCGACGCCCAGATGCTGCCGCATACCTCATCGAGTCTGCGCCTTATCCAGCAAATCCGCGATGAAGCGCACCGGTTCGCCATCACTTTTCACCGCGAGCGCCGCAAAAAACGCACCGTCGCATCAGAGCTGGACAAAATCGGGGGCATCGGCGAGAAACGCCGGACGCAGTTACTGAAGGCCTTCGGATCGGTGAAAAACATCAAAAAAGCTTCGGTGGAAGATTTAATTTCAAAAGGCGGTATGCCTGAAAATGCGGCACGGAATATTTATAATTACTTCAATGAGAAATTTCAATCATAATAAACATAGATTTTACTATTTTCCCTTAGTTCAGAATTAAAGAATTACGGGAATGACATCTGCTACCAAATTGATTCCAGAAATTTGGAAGCCCTAATTACCGGGTCATTTGTAATTAACCTAAGATTCATTGCAAATGCTGTCCCGGCGATGATCCGGTCATGCAATTCAGGAACATCATCTATCTCAAAGGACTTAAATACTATTTCCAAAGTCAGAGGTTCGATATTGACTGCCGGATGTGTATCACAGTAATTACGCACATCCTGTATTGAGATATCAATTTTGTTTTTCTCCGATAAATATCCGATCTCAGCAAGAACCATGGCCGGTATAATTAATTTTGATTTATTACTCTCCGCTTCAAAAAAGATCTTTTTTACGTCATTACTAAGTTTTCTTTTCTCAAGCCTTAGAACTACAGCCATGGTATCAGAAACATAACTTCTATTCATGTGGATAAAGTTCTTTATAGTTTTTAAATTCTTCTTCAAGGTGTGTTAATGAAATATTATTTAATGCATCCAAATCATCTGATAGCCCTTTTTCATAATTTTTTATCAACTTTTTTGATTTAATAAACAGCACAAAATTAAGGATTTCGTGCAGACTATCTTCTGATAACGTCTTTGTTTCTTTGATAATTTTTTGCTCTAATATTGCTTTATCCATAACTGAACCTATAATTAATTTTACTTTAGACAATGTATAATAATAATTACAAAATGTAAATATTTTTTGGTCTTATCCATCATTCTAAAAAGATGTTGTTACGTTTTTCTGCGGGTTAGCGTTAATTTTTCTTGAAATGTTGATGCCTATACAATTTAAGTTCAATCCAACCGCCTCCGCTCAATCCGCCGCAGCATGCGCGCATAGCGACCGGCATAATCATCGGACACATGTTTCACCGCCGGTGCGAAAATCCCGTACAATAACAAGTAGCTAAGCCCCCGCTGATTTTTCTCGGCGCGGATCAAAGCCCGCAGCTTGCGGGTCAGTTTCTGCTCACGGACGAACTGCACGTGCTCCTCCACAAAATAAGGCGTAAATAAAAAATCGATCCGCCCGCCGGACAGCCGTCTCAGCACGGCGCCGATGGAGTATTTTTTCAGGATTTTGAAATTGAGCCGTTTGCGGCGCACCGCTTCGGTGATCTCACCTTCGGCAATACCTTCATTGCGGGCGATCCAGCGTGATGCGCGGAAAATGTTCTTACGGTCATGCCAAAAAGCACGCGAAACATTACCAAACTCCCAGGGCTGAAAACGACCCGGATAGGCGTGCGAAAAAGCAGCGTACAAATTACGCGAAAATTTTTTCTCGAACAGTGTAGCCAGACCGAATTCAGTGAACGACTTGCGGTTCAGCGTACCCTGCCGGACCAGCGCCGGCAGATTATCGACAACCCAGCCTTTTTTAGCGATCAGCCAGCGAATGGCTTCGGCAGCATTGTCGTCATCCCAGAATTCCAGCGGCACGCTGCCCAGCTCCCAGGGAAGCAGTTCGGGATAAGCCTCGCTCAGTGCTTTGGAAACGGAATTGTAGTACGTATTAAACATGAATGACAGCCCGTTTGAAGCAAACTGTTCGCGATTCACCCCGGCCTTGCGACATTCCTGCGGCTCGAGATTCAGCCGTTTTTCAACCAGCCAGCGCACGGCGGCAACGCGATTTTTTTTATCTGCCCAGTATTTTTTGGGCGTCCTGCTGCTGAACCACACCGGGATACGCCGGGGATAAGCATTGCGCAGCACGCGATTGGCCGAGTAGTTGAATAAACGATACACATTTTGCAAATGATTACGGATAAAAAATGTGGCGTCGATTGAAGTGAGCAGTTTTTCCGGGTCCTCATGCAGGATATGATCCAACAGGTAATGAATCATGATCGCAGCCCGTTTATGTTTTCCTTTTGATAAGAAACCGGGCGGGAATCGGCGCTCGATGCCGCAGTAGACGGCTTTATAGCAATCGATGATCTGCGTGTTACTCAAATGATCGCGGCCATCAATTTTGCCAACCGGATTAATTTTTCCATCGGGATAGAGACGCCGCAGCAGTGCCGTTTTTTCTTCGATAATCCGGAATTTATTTTTTAACGAGTTCGCCCCGCTGATATCAATCAGACGCTGCAGGGCCGATTGCCAGTCTCCGGTTTGCGGCAAAAGCTTATTTTTCAAATACGCATAGCAGGCCGGTGAACAATTTTGATTCAGCGACCGCAGCAATGCATCTGCATCGGGAATTGCCTTTTGATCGCGTCCGGGATTATCTGCAGGAGAACTGACGAGCAGAAAGGCATCCAGATTGCCCTGCTCAACGGAACTGAAATGTTTTTTTCGTACTTCGGGAAATAACAGCCGTCTGGTTTCATCCAATGCTGAGCGGAGTGTTGGGCCATATTTTTTTTCATCGAAGGGTTCGGACTGAATCAGTTTTACGATGTTTTCATCGGCGATGGCCGACTGGGCCAGCTCGAGCTGATCGGAATAATTCTTATCCGGGGAGAAGCCGCGCTGCTGTTGCTTTAGACTGAGCAGATGCAATGCCAGTTCCAGGCACTGGCGGTAGTTGCTGGTAATTGCTGCGCCTGAGAGCGACATAAACTATTCCCCGTTCCTAAATGATTGGCCTTACTTTATTAATATGAAACCTGTGCTAACCTTTTCAAATTTCGACAACTTGTAATGAATTTTGATCACGACACCAGTTTATTGCAAAAATCACAAAAGGTAAATGAACGGCAGACAAAAGCAACAAACGGCAATCCCAGCCGTTACGTCATGGCCAGGGATGGCGCAGAGCGCCGTGACGCGGCGATCCCGTCCGGCTATTCAACAAGCAGGGCTTCATATTTTTTGGCCAGTTTTTCCTTATCCGACACGCCGTACTGATAATCGATCAGCGCGCCCTCCCAGTCGCCGTACATGGGATTGGGCAAAACGATCCATTTTTTGCCCCAGTAATCAGCATATTTTCCGAGCAGTTCTTCCCGCGTTTCCTGAGCAGCCTTGGTGAATCCGCCGGCAAAATCGCCGTTGTTATCACCAATCATCAGCAAAATGCGGTAATTTTGAGCAACGGACACCCGCCGTTCGGTTTTATCACCGCTGTCGCTGCGCGTGAGAATGGTCTCCAGTTTATTGTTAAGCGGGAATCCCAGTTTTTGCAGATTCTGGCGCGTCCATTCCCTCTGGTTATCGCGGCGGTTGGTGATATAAAAAACAGTGACGCCTTTGTTAACGGCATACTGACAGAAATCGAGCGCCCCGGGCACCGATTCGGCGGCGGCCTTACTGCACCATGCATCCCAGGATTCGGGTGTGTAAAAAGCATTGGTTTTTATCAGCATCGCTTCATAGGGGCTGTTATCGAGGACGGTTTCATCGACATCCAGAATGACCGCCGGGGGCAGATTTTCGTAACCGGATTCCTGTTCCAGGGCGGCGGTCCAGATTTGATCAGTCAGAGCCTGATCGAGCATTAGCCGGGCCTGACGGTAGGTTTGGATGGCAAGCGCTTCATATTCGGCGCTGTGCTGTATCCAGAGCGTGGCGTTCAGCAATTCATTTGTATTGCGGTTTTCGGGTTGGTTCAAACAGGCGCCGAGAAAAACAATCACCGTAATTATCAATGCGATTTTGTTTAAAAAATAATTTTTCATAAAGTAACCTTTCGATGTATAAATTCAGTTGTAATTTAGAAAAAAAAGTAATTCACATTCATTCATTATTTCGTATCCCGACCGTGTTTTGCTGATTTGATGGCCATTCTTTTTCTCTGCCACGCAAATACAAAACACCAAATAGCCCCAAATCCTTTTAAAAAACAATTAATTCTTTTTTGTGTCTGTTTCGTGTTTTAGTGCTTTGGTGGCTATTTTTTTATCCACCATTAAACCTCCCCCACGGGGGTGCCCCGGCATAAACTACTAAACTTCTTTAGATTTAAGCATTGCATCAATTTCAGTTACTGAATACACCCGTCCCCTGCCGATGCCCGGACATTCGCCGGCCATTGACCGCCATTGTTTCAGTGATTTCATATTTTGCGGCCAGAAAGGATAGGCGCGGCATTGACGGGGACGCACCGCGTAAATGGTGCAGCAATTATCTTCCAGAAAGATGCAGCTATCCGAATCGCTTTCGATCAGGCAGATTTCGTCATCGATGCTGCGTGTATAAAAATTCAGAAAATCATCTTTGCTAAGATTTAAAAATTCGCCGATTGCCTCTGCTTCGCGGTCGCTTAAATAGACGAAACCGCCTTCGAACCTGCAGCAGTTTGCGCAATCCGGCTGACATTCGAACCGTGTATCGTATTTTTCAAATTTACGCTTCATCATTGCTTGCCTTTTCTCATCCCTGCCAATAAATTAAAATAGGATCAGCAAAAACAAAAAACAATAAATTATGAAGCGGATTATCTTACACGTAGACATGGACGCCTTTTTTGCGGCGATTGAGCAACGTGACCATCCCGAGTATCGCGGCAAGCCGCTGATCGTCGGCGCCGATCCCAGGGAGGGACGGGGGCGCGGCGTGGTTTCCACCTGCTCCTACGAGGCGCGCAAATTCGGCGTGCATTCGGCCATGCCCATTTCCCAGGCCTATAAACGCTGTCCCCACGGCATCTATGTTTTTCCCAACGGAAAAAAATATCAGCAGGTCAGCGAATCCTTTTTCGAAATTTTTTATGAATTTACCGATCTCGTTGAACCGCTGTCCATCGATGAAGCCTTTCTCGATGTCACCGGCAGCACGCAACTGTTCGGCGACGGTCCGGTAATTGCCGCCAAAATCAAAAAACGCATCGTAGAAAAGGAACAGATCACCGCCTCGGTTGGCGTGGCCCCAACCAAATACCTGGCTAAAATTGCCTCCGATCTTGAAAAACCGGATGGACTGGTGGTGGTCGATCCCGATAAAATCAGTGAGTTTTTGAGCCCCCTGCCCATTTCCCATCTCTGGGGCGCCGGAAAAAAAACACAGGACGTGCTGCTTAAAATGGGCATCCACACCATCGGCGATCTGGCCCGTTTTCCCAAAGATACGCTCGACAGAAAACTGGGCAGGATGGGCGCACATTTTTATAATTTGGCCCACGGCATCGATCCCCGGCCGGTCACCACGCACGAAGGCGTGAAATCGGTCAGTAACGAACACACCTTCAGGGAGGATGTTTTCGATGCGGACCGGCTGCGTCAGACGCTCTTGCAGCTCAGTGAAAAAGTGGGTTATCGCATGCGCAAAAAAAATCTGAAAGGCAAAACCATTCACCTTAAACTGCGTTACGGCAATTTTTCAACCATTACCCGCAATAAAACCATATCCTGTCTGACCAACAGCACCGAAGTCATTTTTAATAATGTCAGCCGCTTGTTCGAAAAGAATTATCAGAAAGGACGCAGCGTGCGACTCCTGGGCGTGGGTATCAGCGGATTCGATGCGGACGCGGGCACACAGCTTTCCCTGTTCAACGACACGACGGAGGTAAAACAGGAACTGGATAAGCTTGAAGATATGCTCATTGATCGTTTCGGGAAGGATATCGTATCCCGGGCGGAGAGTCTGAGACGCAAACGAAAATAGATTCTTACTTGCGAAATCTGAGCGTGTATCTCTGACTTTGCCAACTCCAAATCCCCACCCCTCTATCCCGCCCGGGCGGGACAAATATTTTTGGTTAGTTTTTATCATCATCGTCTACAACTTCATATTCCGCGTCTTCT
>CAYXRA010000056.1:0-25447 GCA_964467525.1 uncultured Calditrichaceae bacterium | reverse complement strand
GACTGGGTTACCTGGTCGATTTGCGACATGGCCTGATTCATTTGTTCGATGCCCTGCACCTGTTCCTGAGAAGCGCTGCTGATTTCGCCAACCAGATCGCTGACCTTGGTTATCCCTTCGATAATTTCTGAAAGTGCTTTTGCGGTCTGATTCGCAATCTTTGTTCCGTTGGATACACGGTCTGCGGAGTTTTCGATCAGCTCGGTTGTTTCCTTGGCCGCCCTGGCGCTGCGTTGGGCCAGATTGCGCACTTCTTCAGCGACCACAGCGAAGCCTTTGCCATGCACACCGGCCCGCGCTGCTTCAACAGCCGCATTGAGAGCCAGCAGATTGGTCTGAAATGCAATTTCATCAATCACTTTTATGATCCTGGATATCTGTGATGATGAATCACTGATTTCACCCATTGCGCTTAGCATCTGACTCATTTGTTTATTGCCGTCTTCAGCGGAGTTGCGTGCTTTTACGGAAAGCTGATTGGCCTGCTGGGCATTTTCTGAGTTTTGTCTGGATTGGGAACCCATTTCGGTCATAGACGCCGTGGTTTCCTCAAGAGAACTGGCCTGCTCGGTAGCGCCCTGGGACACGGCCTGACTGGAATCAGACACCTGCTGGGCGCCGTTGTTTATCTGATCAACCGATAACATTACCTGGGCGAGAATATCGTGTAATGAACCCAGGGTATTATTCAATGCATTTTTCATATTGGCGTGATCACCCTGATAATCACCTTCGACACGTACGGTCAGGTCACCCTCGGCTACGATTTCCAGTACATGCAGCACTGCGTTAACCGGCTTCACAACAGCATCGAGCGTATCGTTGATACCTTCGATAATTCTGCGATAGTCGCCTCTGTGGTTTTCGGTATCGGCCCGTTTATCCAGCTCACCGTTGAGGGCGGCGCCGATCAGTGCATTGGTATCATTAATTAACAAATGAATAGCGTCGATACAGGTGTTCAGGTTAACTTTGATCGTATTGAAATCACCGTAATATTCTTCGGTAATTTTCTGTGGAATTTCGCCGTGAGCAATGCGGGCGATATAATCGGCAGCGACATTGAGCGGCTGGATAACGGCATCAAGTGTATTATTAATACCGGTTATAATTTCCCTGTATTCTCCGCTGAATTTATCGGGATTGCCGCGAACATCGAGTTTTCCCTGTCGCGCCGCTTCCGTGATCGGTATAATTTCTGCGGTCAGGGCCTGAATATTACTTCTGATTTCTTCGACCCGTTCGTTAATAATCGCCTGTTTGCCGGGTAATTTTTGCAATTCGCTTTCGAAATTACCCTGGCCATACGCACCGAGTACATCGAGCAGGGCAAGCGTATTTTTTACATGGATTTTAACCAGTTCATTCACCTGCTCGGCCATCTCCGAAAATGCCCCGGCATGGGAAGTTTCATCCATGTGATATTCATAATCGCCGGCTTTCTGCTCTTTGTACATTTCCGCAGCGCCATTAATAAATAATTGCAGGTTTTCCTTCATACGACGCATGGCGTGTCCTAACAGATCGGCATTTGATGAGGTTTCCACCTCGACATCCAAATTTCCGCGGGCGATTTCTTCGGCTGCCTGCGCCTTGGATTTCATTGAAACGATCATTCTGCGGAATGATTCGGCAAGTTTGCCGGTTTCATCTTTGGATACATGATCCACTTCCTGATTCACATCGCCTTCGGACAGATAACGGGCAACATCGGACATCTTTTCAATGGGACCGGCCAGTCGACCGCTGTAAACGATTGCGATAATACCCATGATGATCGCACATATTATTCCGGTCCATACCGTGCTCATAAGCAGGTTACCCAGGGCGCTGTCAACCACCTGCTGGGCTTCGTAATAATCCGAATCGTAAGTACCGGCGCCGATGACCCAATCCCATGGTTCAAAATATTTCAGCGCGGCCGTTTTGTAACGTGCTTCCGGATCATTGGCATTTTTCCAGGGATACCGCTGAAATGCGACTTCATCGCTGTCGGCTTTCAGCGCCTTCTCAATCATGGTCTGAATGAAAAGATTTCCGTCCGCATCCTTAGCGTTATAAATATTTTCGCCGTCCCGTTTGCCGTCCTGGGAAATAATGTACGATCCTTTTTGATCGCCTTTTCCGCCGAGCACGAATACATAGCCGGTTTTACCAACTTGTGTTTTCATAATAGCTTTGCGCAGACTTTCCACGGCTTCCTGTTTAATGCCCACATAGATGGCGCCAACGAGATTGTTAAATCGATCGTAAATTGGCTTGTAAGCGGTTTGGTACCAGGCATTTACCACAAAAGCCCGTCCAAAATAAGTTTGTCCGTTTAATAGCGTAGATACCACGGGATTGGGTTTTCCGTCCGGATTAACGGCCGGGATAAAAGTGCCGACGGCGCGGGTGTCATCAAGCTTGCGTACATTGGTGGCTACGCGCAGCATATCACCGCGGTCGTTCATGCGCTGAAAAACCGTGCAGGTGCCGCCGACCAGATCGAATACATCATCTACCAATATTGTGGATTTGGTGAACGTGTAGTTTTGGCCGAGCGGTTCCCATCCCACCAGCATTTTACGCAATTTAAGCCGTTGCTGCTGTTTGGTGTACTGATTAACCGCGACCCATTCGTCCTCATGTGTGGACAGCCGGACGCCGCCTTTCCGGTCAAATAAGGCTTCGGCTACATTCAGATTATGCCGCACCTTTTGCTTGATTAAATCATGTGAAGTCTCACAGAGATGGTAGACATCTTCGGCAATCTGAGAAATGTTTTCCACGGCAAGCTTATCCATTTCCTCGAAAACTTTCTCATTGACATCGCGGCGTTCAGAACTGTTTATGAATGATACGAAAATAACCGGCAGGATGGCTGCCGCCAGTGCCAGTATCATTACTTTATGTTTGATTTTTAAAGTCATTGCTTTTCCCCCTTTTTCTAAAACAAGAATAAGGTTAAGAATTGAAAGCGTATATTGTCGCCATCAGGCAGATTTTTATATTCCGTTTTCAGGTAAGTACTTTCCACCATGAACTTGAGATGTTTGCTCATAGCATAGGAAATATTGCCCCAAACCCATTGATTCTTTGTACGCTTTGTTACGGGAATTTCTTTATCCCGCGGATCGTCCTGGCCGGCGCCAACAGTCACGATCCAGGTGTTGTTTACAAAATATTCCAGTTGCAGCCAGCCTCCGCTGGAGCGGACATTGGTTATACTGACTGAATCCGCAAAAAATCCCTGAAACACACCGCCGAAAAATGTATTGAGGTTTTCACCGCTGAAAACACGGGCCGTAAGCCGTACCGGATTAAATTTAACCCGGATATCTCCGTTAACCGAGTAAGATGACTTGGTGTGCGGTGAGCCGGAAAGGTCATTAATCTTTTCGTTGCCGTAGTGTCCGGATACTGAGAAAGTACCTGCTGAAAAGTTATACCAGAGACGTCCCATCAGCCAGGGAACGGCGCTGCGTTCCCCGTCGCCAACCGGATCAAAATCGCCGCCTGCAAAATCGTTGTACTTGACATTGCCGGCCATTGGCCGGTTTACGCTGACGGCATAACTGAATTTATTGATATCATATTTAAACCGGACCTGCGGCAGACGCATCCATAAATTGCCTTTACCGGCGCCGACAACAAAGCTGGTGGTATTGGGAAAAGGCCCGCTGATCAGCGCCCAGTCCTGTCCAAGTCTGATGGCCCAGTTAGCACTCTGGACTTCCGCCCAGGCATGGCGCAGTCGCAACTGCGGTTGACGGGCAGCCGTACTCGAGTTCGGGAACCCGCCCTCGAAGTCCACCTCAACCAGTCCGTTTATTTTAAGAATATCGGACACCTTAGGCGCACTCATTTTAATTCCCAGGCGTGTCGCCCGTGCAGTTGAGGTGAAGAGATCATTCTGCGCGCGCGGGTCATTCCCCGGATAGGTAAACAGATGCCAGTCACCGACTGCGCTCTCGTGCATATCATAAATAGCCTCATAACGGACGAATCCGTAAGGCTTTATTTCCACGGCATCTCCTGTTTCGCCACTGCCGGCATATAAAAATGAGCCGGCAAGCAGTAGTATAAAAATGATTAAAAATAGTTTGTTCATACATTCCTCCCTGAACATATTAAAGTAGTGTCAAAAGTTTCTGTTGAAAATATTGGTTAATTTACTGATTATGCATTTTTTATAGTTTATCATATCCTTATCCCTTTCTTGACTGACTTGAGCGGAGCCCCTTATAAAGCTCAAGATCAAGTCAGTCAAGGGTTTAGACAATTTTATATTTTTATACTTTCATTTTTTTTAATAACATTTTTGACACTACCCATATTAAATTAGTTCTGCTCTTCCGCGAAAGCGTTCAGTTGCTCTGCTTCCTCTTCAAATAAAAATTTACTCAGGTCCAGAATAATTTTTACATCCTCATTAACTTTGCCCAGCCCCTGAATAAAACGGCTTTCACCGCCCTTGCGCACTTTGGGCGGCGGATCGACCTGAGTCGAGGGTATATCCAGAACTTCTTTCACTGCATCGACGATCAGGCCAACGTCCACTTCGCGGATATTTGTGACGATAATACAGGTGCGTTCGTCATAATCCACCTGTTCAAAACCAAAACGCGCCCGGACATCAATAACCGGAATTACTTTTCCGCGTAAATTAATGACGCCTTTTACATATTCGGGCAGGTCGGGCAGATCAGTTGTTTTCTGCATGCCCATTATTTCGGTTACATAACGGATCTCAAGTCCGTATTCCACTTTACCGAGTCGGAAGCTGAGATATTTATCCCTTTGCGTATCTTCTGCTTCAGCGGTATTGATCATGGTTTGTGTATCTTCCATAACACGCTCCTAAACTAATTTTTCATTTGCTTCTGCAAGTTTGACCATGGTTCCCAGGTCAAGTATTAAACAAATATCGCCGTTGCCCAGCACAGCGCATCCGGAAACACCCTGCAGTTTGCCGAGATAACGGGGCAGTGTTTTAATGACGAGCTGCTGTTGCCCGATAATTTCGTCCACCAGAAAACCCACGGCTTTATCCTGCGTGCCTGTAATCACGACAATACCTTCATCCAATGGTTTGAGATCGCCGCCGATCTGGTGAATTTCCTGCAGACGAATTACCGGAATCAATTGGTCGCGGACACGAATCACTTCCTGTCCGTCCATCAAATCCAGCGTACGGGAATGATCAATTTGCATGGATTCTTTAATATCCAGGGTGGGAATGGCGTAGACGGCGTCTTCTACCCGCATGAGCATGCCATCGATAATGGCTGTTGTCAAAGGAATTTTCAGAAATATCGTTGTGCCCCTGCCCTCTGTACTGGCTACATCAATGCGCCCTCTGATCTTTTCAATGTTTTTTGAAACGACATCCATACCGACGCCGCGTCCTGAAATACGGGTAACATTTGCGGCGGTTGAAAATCCCGGTTTAAATATCAGGTTACAGATTTTATCGTCTGTCAAATCTTCATCATTCTGACCGATTAAACCCTTCTCACGGGCCTTTTTAAGTATCTTCCGGCGATTCAGTCCCGCACCGTCGTCCTCGATGACTATCCAGATTTCACCGCCGACGCGCTTGGCTTCAAGGTTGATGGTACCGGCGGAATTTTTGCCGGCTTTTTTACGCAATTCCGGCGTTTCGATACCATGATCGATGGCATTGCGCAGGATATGCACCAGCGGATCGGATATATGCTCGATCACCGAGCGGTCGACTTCGGTTTCACCGCCGTTGATTTTTAATTCGACCTGATTTTTTTTCCTGGCTGAAATATCACGCACCAAACGGCGCATTTTGCCGAATATGCCGGATAAGGGAATCATGCGCATCGATGTGGCCAGATCCTGAAGTTCGCGGATATTTTTTTGCAGGTAATCGATCGATTTTTCGAAATTTTCCAATTCCTTGTCCGCCAAATCGGGATTATGCGAAACCATCGATTCGGCGATGACGATTTCCCCGACCAAATCCAGAAGGTGATTTAATTTTTCCACATCCACACGTATAACTTCATTTGCTTTTGATCTCGACTTACCTGTATTCAAGCTTTCAGCAGGATTCTTTTTCATTCCGGCATCTTCTATTTGTTTGGCCATATCGTTCATAAAATCATCGGGTACTACCTGCTCCGGATTAATTGCTTTGGCGGCATCTTCAGCTTCCTGATTATCCTTTTGTTCACCGAAAGATTCGTTCATTAAATCCAGCAGGCCGATTTTTCCGGCAATAAGCGGCGGCTTTCCGTCTTGTACGGCCTCGATAGCCATGCGAACAAAATCGAGCATTTGCAGCATGAGAGAAATTTGCCTGGATGTGGCATTGGCTTTTCCGGCGCGCATCAAATCCAGAAACGATTCGGCCCGGTGCGTGAGCACGGCTATATCTTCATAATTAAAAAATCCGGCGTTGCCTTTCAGGCTGTGCATCGAACGGAAAGCGCTTTCGATTAACGCCAGGTCGCTGCTGTCTTTTTCGAGGGCCATCAACTCCTGTTCGAGGCTGTCGAGCAATTCGTTAGACTCGTTTACGAACTGGGTACGCATCTCCGGTGTGATCAGATTGTCGCTGTTCTCCGGCTGCGGCGGCGCACCCCGTTCTTTGGAATTTTCAGCCTCAGCTTCTGTGGAATTATCTTCGGTCTTGCTTTCGCTCATCACTTTTAATTTTTCTATCAGACCGTCCGTATCCGCACTGAATCCCTCTTCCGAATAGCGATCGCCGAGATGGTCCATTAACAGTTGCAACGTATCGCAGACTTCGAGGAAGATGTCGATGTATTTTTTTGAGAAGTTTCTGTGCCCTTTGCGGATCTGATCGAGCAGTGTTTCGGCGTGGTGTGTGAGGATACTGGTTATATCCAACCCGATAAAACCGGCGCTTCCTTTAATTGAATGGAAGGTACGGAAAATTGTGTCCACTTCCTTTTCGCCAATTGTATCGCTATCGGCGATCTTATCTTCTAATTTAAGCAGGATAAGCTCGGTCTTTTCTATAGCTTCATTACTTTCGTTGATAAAATCAAGCAGTATGTCTTTGTCTTCCTGAGTCATGCCTTTACCATATTTATTTAATAACTTAACTCCAGTTTATTGGCTGTCCTTTTCAAATTATATGCCACTTTATTGCCTGCCGCGCTATCTGGCGATTATTTAATTGATTTTATGCGACTTAAACAGCCTGCAAATAACAGACGAATTATTCTGTTTTCTTTTGTAAGGGGATATTTTTTCCTGCAAAAGGAAAAAATAACCGCCCGTAAGTCCGTTATGCTGCAGCGCAGCCCTTATCGAGCTCGCTGAAAGACAGGGTGCCTTTCAGGGGGTCGAGTTCGATCTTTACGCGCCTGTGTTCATTTTTCAATTTTAAAATCTGATTTGGCGCGGCAATAGTCGTTCCGGCGGCGATGGCGCCGTAAACCATTATACAGGGCTGCCGGTTTAGTTCATTTTCATGCTCATGGTATAAAAGCTGAAAACGTTCGCGGTTTGTTTTGATGATCAACCTGCGATAGCTTTCCAGTTTGTCTTCAAATTCCTTCAATTGTATTTTCTGGTTATTCCCAAGGCGTGATAACAGGATGTCCGATTTGAGATCGGTTTTTCCCAGTTGACGCAATTTACCGAGCTGTTGTATAATATTTTGCTTGTCCTGCTCGATTTTCCCGATTAACATATCAAGTTTATTCTGAAGATCATTGATACTGTTCTGATGCTGATAGTAAAAACTGTGTCTTTCTTTCAATGCGGGGTTCTTGATGAACTTGTCGCCGATATAGATTTTTGAATTATCTTTTACATTATTTGTTATTAGCTGATTACGTACTCTGATTTCGGAGCCGCTGATCAGGGGGCAGTAAACCGAATCGTAAGCATGTACAATGCTGGAAGAAATATTGCTTAAAACAAAAATGCTGGCAGCACTCCAGGCCAGGTAACTGCGTAAACTGTTGGTTACAATTAAATGCCCGGCAGTTACAGAGCCCAGATCCTTTTTCTGCATATTATCAAATCCGCTCAGACAATACACCTGTCCGCCCGCCGTTACTTCGGAAGAATGCACCATGCCATGGATCAGGATATTTGATGGCGATTCGATCTGCGAGGCGCTGTGCACATCGGCTTCGATTTCATAAGCGAAATCACCGGAAACGATACCGTGGATATTTCCGATCGATTTTAGTTTTTTCAGAGGATAAACGGAAATTTCTCCGAAGGCATTTTTTGCGGCGCTGCCGTCAATTGAAGCCGTCAGCGCATTCAGATTATCGCTGTATCGGGTATTATCACCGGCAAAATAACACTGATATTTTGCGTCATATTGCTCAATTTCTTTTCGGGTCCCGTCAGGAAGCTGAAGCACGCTTTGAGGCGGCAGTTCCATGCTGGTCAGAGACTGGTTTCCGGAAACCATTTGCAGAGCGGCTTCGGAAGGTATCCGGCGATGACTTATAATTTCTCTGGCTAATGAATCTTTTGAAGCTTTTTCGAAAAGATAGCGGTAACGACCGGGCGTATCTGTTACAGAAGCGAGGGCAAGAGGCACCTGTGCCTGATTATTTTTCCTGAGCAGTGGAATACATTCTTTTAGATAGCCATATCGGATACCGGCGCGACGGAGGGCCTGGTACAGTTCAGCGTCAGATTTTACTGTTCCGCTTAGAGCGCCGATTATCAGCCGTCCCTTCCAGAGGGGGGAAAGTTCCAGGGTGCCGCTTTCAAGTTTAATTGTCTGTTTCATGCCTGCCATCATGCATTTATCGTTTTCTCAAATTTTGTAAACCAGTTTGATGCCGCATCAAAACGTTGCTGATACCCGATTAGTCGATTTTGTAGTTCCGTACTTTTTTTAGAAATTTGAGGGAAACGCAGGTTTTGCTCCAGCAGATAATAAAGATCCTCAATTTTAACCGGTTTTTTTATTGAACCGGCATGAGGTAGTTGTAAACACTTTCTTACCGCCGGGGCAAAAGTGCGTGCGTAAAGAAAAAAAAGTACGATCTTGTCTTTACCAAATGCCTCAACTTCCCGCACCAGAGATTCTGTCCTTATCGTGGGTAATTCTATGTTGATAAAGATGGCTGCCATGTCCTCCAGGGCTACCGCTTTCATTTTACCCGACCAGTTATGCAGAACCGCGGTCTCAAAACTTAAAATGGTTAATAGTTGAGATATGGAATTTATCGCCTGCGTATCATTGTCCAGTATCAGTATTTTGCTTTTTGTGTCCATGATTATAATACTCCTGTTGCTTTGGTCGTCTGTTTGTCAGAAAATTAAATACAAAATGCCAATTTTATGATGATGCGGAATTATCCCAGGGGAGTTAAAGTAATAAGCCCTTTTTGACGATTGTTTGAATAACATTTGATAAATGAACATGTCCGATTTGATTCAAGAAAAGGTATGACAGAAACAATAGATATTTTATATATTGATGATGATGCACAATTGCGTGAATATGTGTGCACTATCTTTAAAAATTCCGATCTGAAATATGTGGTTACCGAAGCGAAAAACGAACAGGAATTTTATGCCCGTTTCAAAGAAAAAGATTACGATCTGGTGCTCAGTGATTTTGAAATCGGCGAATTTGACGGATTCTCAGTTATCGATCATGTAAAATCTAACAATCCCGACTTACCGGTGGTTGTTATAACCGGCTCCGGCAGCGAAGAGATCGCCGTAGAATGTATGAAGCGCGGTGCGGAAGATTATATTCTGAAAAACTATAAACAGATGAAACATCTGCCCCACGTTATTCAGTCGGTACTGGAAAAACAGCGATTAAAACTGCAAAAAATCAGAAAAGAGGATGAGCTCCGCTTAACCCATGAACAATTACAGGCGGTAATGAATGCCGATCCGGGTGGCATTCTATGGGTTGATTCAGATTTGGTTGTTCTGGGTGCTAACCAGGCTTTTGCGGATATTTACAAAACCGAAGTAAAAAATCTCATAGGAAAGCGCATCAACGCGCTAAAAATCAATAAATCAATAAAAGACTATCTCGAACTTTTTTTTAAGCAGGATGCGGATAACGGTCAAACGGAAACCGAAATACAGCTAAATCGGGAAAAAATATATTATCTTCTAATTGCCCAGAAATACAACAATAACCGGAATGCCGTATTGCGGTGTGTCGATATTACAGCCAGGAAAACGGCCGAGCTTGAACTGCTTAAGTACCGCCGTCATCTCGAAGAGCTGGTCCATGAAAAGACCGCCCGACTCATTGAAGCCAATCAGCATCTGGTAAGGGAAATCGGCGAACGGCGGCAAATCGAAAAAGATCTGCAGCGGCTTGAGAAAGAGAAAGAAGTTATCCTCGATAGTCTTCTGGAAAATGTTGTATATCAGGATCTTGATAATAGAATAATCTGGGCCAATAAAGTTGCCTGTCGGAGTATAAATTTATCCCGTGAACAGGTTCTTGGTAAACGCTGTTATGAATTATGGGGCAATACCGGCGAATCCTGCCTTGGTTGCCCTGCTTCCGCTACCAAAAAGACCAGAACGCCCGCTTCAGGAGAACTGCAGATGTGGGATGGCAGCTGGTGGTTCATTCAGTCGTGTCCCGTATTCAATGAATCGGATGAAATGAGCGGGATTGTCGAAGTCAGCCTGAATATTACGGCCCGCAAAAAAGCGGATGAAGAACGGGCGATTTGGCAGGCCCATATCAACCAGAAGCAAAAACTGGAATCCATCGGCACCCTGGCCAGCGGCGTTGCCCATGAAATTAATAATCCGCTCAACAGTATTTTAAATTATGCTCAGCTTATTCATAATAAGACCAGTGAAAAGCGTACTAAAACATATAGCGACGGTATCATTGAAGAAGGACACAGGGTCTCTGAAATCGTAAAGAACTTACTTTCCTTTGCCCGTCAGGAAAAAGAGTCACACCGGCCGGAAAATATTAATGACATCATCCGGGCAACGGTTAATCTGCTCAATTCAGTGCTCCGTAAGAATAAAATCAAAATGCAGATCGAGTCTGAAAATAAGCTTCCGCAGGTTAATTGCCGCAAACAACAAATTCAGCAGGTGCTCATCAATTTATTAACAAATGCAAAAGATGCGCTTAATGAAAAATACCCTAACAGCAATGCGAATAAAATAATCAAAATCAAAGTATCCGTAAATAATGATAGCGATAAAAACTGGCTGCGCACCAGCATCGAAGACTCCGGAACCGGGATTGATTCCAATATCATTGACCGTATATTCGATCCTTTTTTTACAACAAAGCCCCGCAATGTCGGCACGGGACTGGGATTATCGGTAAGCTACGGTATTATACATGAGCATCATGGCAGGTTAATGGTCGTAAGCGAGCCCGGTAAGTTTACCCGATTTGATGTTGATTTGCCGGTAAGCGATAAAAAATAGAAATATTATGGCAAAGATTCTTATCATTGAAGATGAAAAAGGTATCCGCCTGACACTCAGCGAATTTCTCACTGACACAGGTTATGACGTGAATGCGGTTGAAGACGGAGACAAAGCGAAGAAAATGATCGACCGCAAAGCCTATGATGTAATCGTAACCGATATTATACTGCCCGGGCTTAGTGGTATTGAATTGCTCGATTACATTCGCATTAATCAACCGGATACGCAGGTTATTATTATGACAGGCGAACCGACGATTGACAACGCCGCCGAATCTGTGCGTTTAGGGGCCTTTGATTATCTGCCAAAGCCGGTAATGGGCGATGATATTGTTCGGGTCGTATCGCGGGCGCTGGAAGTTAAGAAGCTGATTGATGATAAAAAACGTCTGGAAAAAGAGAATGAGCGGTATCGCAGGCATCTCGAGCAATTGGTTGAAAAGCGTACGGCCGCCCTGCAGAAATCGGAACAAACCTTTCGGCTCATGTTTGAAAATAATCCCATGGCAATGATAATCTGCGAGCAGGATTCATTAGATATCCTTGCGGTAAACAATGCCGCCGTTCGGTTATACAAATACTCAGCGCCGGACTTCCGGGAATGTAATCTTGCCGATATTTGGCCGGAAGCACCTGCTGTATTTGAAAAACTCTTGAAAAACAATCACGAAACAATTATCAATCTGACCGATGTGCGTTGCCGAAAAAAAAACGGCCAGCGCTTCGATGCTGAAATTATAGCCAACGCGATGGTCTTTAACGGCAGCGACGCCCGGCACATCATGGTGAACGATGTCACGGATCGAAAACGCGCCGAGGCGCAATTACGTGATTCCGAACAAAAATTCCGCACCCTGCATGAAACCATGACCCAGGGCGTTCTTTACCAGGACCGCAGCGGAAAAATTTTATCGGCAAATCCGGCGGCGGAAAAATTGTTGAGCATGCCTCTGGTAAATACCAAAATGAATAGCAATATAAGCGAACGATTCCGGATTTCCGGTGAAAATCGCCGCATCATAGATATCGAACAACTGCCCCACAACCGGGCATTAAGATCAAAAGTGCCTGTAAAAGATGAAATTATACGTATCAGAGATATGGCACAGGATAACCGCGAATTGTGGCTTAAGATAAGTTCGGTGCCATTGTATTCGCGAGGCAAAAATAATCCGGATCGGGTGTTCTCAACATTTACGGATATTACGGAGCTGAAAGAGACAGAAACGCGTTTGCGTAAAAGCGAGCAAAAAAACCGTGCCATTTTACTGGCGATTCCCGATCTGATTGTTCTGCTTTCCGGAGAGGGATTGATTCAGGATATCAAAAAGAGTACGGATACCAGTCTGCCTGCCAGACAGTTGAAGGGGAAAAGCCTTTCGACCATTTACCCGAGTGCCGTGGTACGGCAATTTCAATCAGCTATCGACCGGGCGCGCAGAAGCGGCGCCGGACAAAATTTTGAATTCCAACTGATGGGCAATGATGAAGTGCAGAGCTTTGAAACGCGTCTCGTACAAATCAGTAAAGACGAGTATCTCTCGCTGACCCGGAATATTACCGAGCGCCGGCGCTATGAAATCGACTTGCAGAAAAGCGAAAAAAAGTTCCGGATCCTGCTGGAATCGGCCGCACAGGCTATCGTGCTTGTAGATATGCACGGACAGATAACCCTGGTCAATAAAAAAATGGAAGAACTGTTTGGCTATGAACGTGCGGAACTGATTGGCAGACAAATTGAAATGCTCATCCCCAAACGTTTTACGGAATCCCATTACCGTTTCCGGAATAATTTCATGCGCGAACCGGTATCGAGGCCGATGGGGAAGGGCGTCGAAATAAACGGCCTGCATAAAAGCGGACGGGAATTTCCGCTGGAAATCAGCCTTTCCCATGTAGAGCTGATGGAGGGTTTTTTTGTTATGGCCCTGATAACCGATGTCTCGGAGCGTAAAGACCTTGAGCAAAAAATCAGGCAGGTTGAAAAGCTGGAAGCCATCGGACAGCTTGCCGGCGGCATTGCGCATGACTTTAACAACGTTCTATCAGGCATTATTGGCTTATCGGAACTGGCACAGCGCAAAATCGATAAAAGTTATCCCGTTTATGAAACACTTAGCATTATAATCGGCAAGTCGAAAAGCGCGGCCGATCTTGTGCGGAAACTACTTGCCTTCAGCCGCCAGCAGGTCCTGGCGCAGAGAAAATCCAATTTGAATGAAATTATTAAGAACAACAAAAAATTATTACAGCGCTATCTTGGTGAAGATATTCGTCTGATTACCAAACTCGAGGCTGACCTGCCCTGGATATCCGTCGATCAGACGGCAATGGACCAGATTATCACCAATTTAAGTATTAATGCCCGCGATGCCATGCCCGACGGCGGTGAGCTTTTAATACGGACCGATGTTGTCAATCGCAGGGACCTGGACTTCGCCATTCAAATTCCGGAAACAACGGAACGCCTGGTACGGCTCACGATTGCCGACAGCGGCGTAGGTATGCCTGATGATGTGAAAAAACATATTTTCGAACCGTTTTTTACGACTAAAGATTTTGGCGAAGGCACCGGACTGGGCCTGGCCACGGTATACGGTTTGGTTAAACAGCATAACAGCATCATAAAATTTGACAGTGCCATCGGGGAAGGCACGACTTTTTATATTTATTTTCCGGCCCTGTGTGCCGTCGCTGAAGATAAAGCAGAGGCAAAATCAAAAGAAATAATAAAGGGCGGTAACGAAATGGTTTTATTGGTTGATGATGAAGCGGATATCCGGAAAACGAGCAAAGACGCCCTGGAACACTATGGCTACAAGGTGCTAACGGCGGGAAATGGTATTGAAGCACTGGCCTTGCTGGAAGCAAATAAAGATGATGTGGCTCTGGTTATTACGGATATGGTCATGCCGCAGATGGGTGGGATGGAGCTCAGATTAAACGGGTTGCGGATCAAACCTACAATTAAATTTCTGATGATGAGTGCACTTAAAGAGAGGCCGGGTCGTTCGCTGCCCTTTCTTGAAAAACCGTTTTTGTCCGGAAAACTGCTTAAAAAAGTACGTGAAATTCTGGACAGTTGAGTTAAAGATCGGATTCGAAAATTTCATTTAATTTTCTGGTTAATGCTGCCGGCGAAAAGGGCTTCTGAATGTATTCCATTCCCGGTTCCAGCACACCATGCTTGATTATCGCATCATCCGTATAGCCCGACATGTAAACCGCCAGGATATCCGGACTATTCTTAGTCAGTTCCTGCACCAATTTTCTGCCGCTCATTTCCGGCATGATAACGTCGGTGAGAATCAGATCAATCTGATCCCTGGATGTTTCGAATATCTTTATGGCCTGTTTACCATTGGATGCTTCGAATACCGTGTACCCGTTGCTGCGCAGCGTGTCACAAACCAGCTCCCGAACCAGATATTCATCTTCCACGACCAGGATGGTCTGATGTCCCTGACACATCATGGTTGTGGTTTCATGCTTTTTCTTTTTCTGTCCAGGACGTGTTTGTGAGGGAAAATATATTTTGAAACAGGTTCCGTGTTCGGGCTCGCTGTATACCCAGATATGTCCGCCGCTTTGTTTAATGATTCCGTAAACGGTGGCCAGGCCAAGGCCGGTGCCTTCGCCCTTTTTCTTTGTGGTAAAGAAAGGCTCAAAAATACGCTCCTGCAATTCACGACTCATGCCTATCCCGGAATCCGAAATACTCAATTGAACGTAATTGCCCTGTTTTACCTCGGTATGATGACGGACATAATGTTCATCAAGATAAGTCTCTTTGAGTTCAATAGATAATATACCGCCGTCGGGCATGGCATCGCGGGCGTTAACGCATAAATTCATAATGACCTGCTCAATTTGACTGGGATCGGCTTTGATGGGCGGAATATCCGGTTCAAGATTCGTCTCCAGCTCTACCTGTTCGCCGATCAACCGTTTCAGGAGCACGCTCATATCCATAATTAATTCACTGATATCGAGCAGTTTCGGTTGTAAAATCTGGCGGCGGCTGAAGGCCAGCAACTGACCGGTTAGCGAGGAAGCCCGATCCGAAGCTTTTTTAATCTGTCTGATGTGGTTTGTCTTTGGATTATTCTGGTCGGCATCTTTCAGAAGCAGATCGGTATAACCTTCGATCACCGTCAGTAAATTATTAAAATCATGGGCAATGCCACCGGCAAGCTGACCGATGGCTTCCATTTTTTGTGATTGCTGCAGTTGAAATTCCAGTTCTTTCTTTTCCGAAATATCATCCGATACGGCGATCACGACCACAGGTTTGCCATCTTTATCCTTGATCGGGTTTAAAATCAGTGAAATCGTTATTGGCTTATTATCCTGCCGGCGCGCCGGCAGCTCACCCTGCCAGCCATCTTCCATATTTTCTTTAATGATTTTGCCAATATGCAGGCCAGCCCTGTCAACTTCTATCAGTTTGTCAATGGAATGGCCAATCAGTTCTTCCTTGGAATAACCATAGGTCTGCAGAAACGCGTCGTTAACAAAAATAATGCTGCCGTCCAGATCGAGTACGCTAAGCCCTTCGGTGACATTGCGCAGTGCGTGGGACAACATGTTCAACTCGACCTGCATCCTTTTGATCTCGGTCATTTCGCGGATGCTGCAAAACAAAACCACTTCATCCTGCCAGGTTCCTGCCGAAATCCTGATTTCCACCGGAACCGGCTTGCCGCGGGCGTTTATCATAGCTGCACTTTGGGACAGGGATTTTTGGCCGGACACAGAATCTAAATTGGCGGCGAGATTTTGTGCATCATGCTGTAAAAAAAAACCGCCGAGATATTCACCGATCAGGGTAAGATGATTATAACCCAGTTGAATGTTTACCTGTTCATTACACCAGAGAATCTGACCGGTTTTGTCAAGTATGAAAAAGGGATGGTCCAGATGATTCAAAAGGTGTTGAAAATCATTGTGGTTCCGGTCGTTAATGCTTTCTTCGGTTAACGCTGAACTTGAAATATTAAACTGCATAAATTCTACCATCCCTGTGACGAATTATCGGATTCGGATTTATTTCATATAAAACTGACTCAGCTTCTTCTGACAAAACTGGGCATGGCCATCAGCTTGTCGACGATCTGATCGATAACTTCCGGTTCAAAGTAGTATTGTGATGCGATCTTTTCTTTAATCTCCTGAATCTCCGTTGTCGTAATCGTTTTGGCGCTGCGGACTTCCTCAATATAAGATGCGGCCTCGCTTTTTAATGTGAGCAGTTCCCTGCCAACCGGTGAAATATCCGCCGTTACCGCCGGTTTATGGCTGTTTCCGGTTTTTGTTGTACTGCCGGTTTCCTGTTCCTTGTTATTCGTATTTACCTTCTTCTCCGTATTATTCCGGTTGGTCTTATTTATATCCGGAGACATGCCAAAAATATTTTTAATCGTCCCCATAATTCACCTCACCTGGTTAATTATTGCTTTCTGATACATTGGTCGTTGGTATCTTAAATTTCTTAAATCGTTAGTTATATTTTTATTTTATAAAATAGTCTGAAGAAAAGTGAAACCGGCAGGCATGCTGAAAAAATAATAGCAACCGAAAGCGGTTGCCGGACAGGATACTAATATTCTGGTCTGATTTAAAGAAATCCGTACCTGACAGACGGCCCGGATATCAGATACTTACGGATCCTTTTTATCAATATAATTGGGTAAGTCAAGCAATTTGCCGACGATCTTGTCAATGACATCTTTTTTGAAATAATATTTGGATTCGATCTTTTGTTTTAATTCAACGACTTCCTGGTCGGTAAGGGTTCGGGTATTTTTTACCTGTTCCACATATTTTTTGGCTTCGGCGCGCAAGGTGAGCAATTCTTTGGCCGCAGCCGATATCTTAACATCATCCTTATGGATTTTACCGGTTTCCGTTGTTTCAGCGGTTTTTTTATGCTTAACCGATTTTTTGCGGGCTGCTTCGGTTTTTTCAATATTTTTAGATTGATCGGCTAAATTGTGGATATTTTTTATATCCGTCATTTTTTACCCCTGTTTTATATCCAGCCGGTTTGGCCTGTCATGCAGCTTATTTTCTATTTGCCTGCTGCTCACCAAATCGGCATGTTGTTTGGCAAACTGAATTTTACGCATACGTAAATTTTCAAAAATTTTCTTATCAATGTCAACCAGTTTTTGTGCTGCTGCCGAAATCATTTTCATATAATATTCTATATCGTCATCTTTTTGATTCAGGGCAAGTTTTTTGCGTTGCTGTTCCAGGGCCTGGATTTTTTCAATCCACTCCTGGCGGTATTGCACCATCTGCGAGAGAGCTGCCAGGGGCAATGCGCCGACCTGATCGACAATCTTTTGTGAAAAATCGAGTACCGAATTAAATGAATCAAGTTCCCGGGAAAGAATACTCAGCAGTTGCTGTTCACCGGAATCCGTTGTCTGGAAAATATTATGCTCTACCATTATAAATTATCCCTGCAATTTCTTCCATTTTGTCCATTAAATTAACCATCTGCTCCGGCGGAATCTGTCTGATTACCCGTCCGGTGTCTTTTTCCGTTACAAAAATCACTTTGCGGTTCGACGTCGCGTCGTAGGCAAAGGTAATCTTAGTCGTAAATTTACTGATTCGATCATTAGCAATTTTGACAAATTCTTCGGTCGAAAGTTTACTCAGTTCTTCTGCCTTTTGACTGCGGTCCTTGTTATTGCCAAACCGCACGGGCGGTTCATTTTTGCCCTCTTTATCGAGCTTCGCTTTCGGCGAATGATCTATGCTTGTGGGCGCTATAACATCAGTGGTGCGTTGAATTCTGATATTATCCATAATACACCTCCATTATCAGCTTAATCAGCTAATAAATGAACTAAAAAATGTTTGTTGATTTTGCAGGATGTACATCGTCTCCTGCAACTTGCTGAACTCCTCGAAATATTGTTTTTCCTTTTTATCGAGCAGTTCATTCATGTATTTGATCCGGTCATTAAGGGCTGTGATCCGGTTATCGATTTGTTCCTTGTTATCATCAATGGTACCGCCGGTTTTTACGAATCCGTCGATGTAATCTTCTATACGCCGGGCGATACCGTCATCGCTGGTAAATAAATCCGATACATACATGGCATTGGCTTCCAGCGCCCGCGTAAATTTATCCGCATCTTTGATGGAAAGCGTTCCGTCCTGATCAGCCTCGATACCAATGTGATAGAGCAGGGTATAATCGTCGGATGTGGTGGTGGTTACGGATGAGCTTACCAGATTACGTAATTCGGATATCATATTCCGATAGAGGGAGTCTCCGGACAGGGCGCCGCGTTTGTGCGTATCGGGATCCGTGCGCGTTTTCTCACGCAGGTATTTTATCGCCTCGTTATATTTTGAGATAAAATCCTGCACATCTTCGCGAACCTGATCGGCGTCAGATTCGATGATTACCCGTTCGGGTGAAGCAAAGGTATCATACAATTTCAGCGTTACACCGGTCAGGGCGTCATTCACATTGTTGGAATCGCGATAGAAAGTAAGCCCGTCCATGACAAACTTGGCATTAAGCATGCTGTCTGTGGCGCCGGTGCCGACTTCGGTTACATAGCCGCCGGTAGTACCGCTGGTCTGGGCGTTATTATTCACATTCAGAAAGTCAAGTAAGCTGCTGCTGCCGAATTCCATGCGATAGGTATAACCGGTTTGCTCGCTGGAAAGCACCAGTCGCGATTTTCCGGTTTCTTCGCTTACAACGGAGGCGTGAATCACCTCATCGCTGTCAATTTCTTCATTTGCAACAGCGGTAGACATGGCGCTGTCGATGGCATCCGCAATGTTTTGCAGTACAGTGGCATTGGTGTCCGAAAGCTGATCTGCCGTAACGGTGACACTAATTTCGATGCGGTTTTCGGGATCGTCATCGGTGGGATGGCCTACGGAAATGGTGAACGTTTCATCGGCGGTAAAACTGCCGAAATCGGAATCATCACTGTTAAACTGATCGGATACGCGTGTGTCGGAATAGGCCAGTCTTTCCACGGTTAATGAATGATTTCCGGCAACCGCGGTACCCTCGGCAGTTAAGTCAAGTTTGTCCGGATCACTGGATACCGTTTGTTTGGCGAAGAAGGGATTAAAAACGACATCATTAAAATAGGACATCTTTGTTTTCAGCGCCGACAGTTTGGAGTCGAGCGTGGAAAAGACCGATTTCTTATCGTTTAAGACACCTTTTTTATTGATCAGTTCATTACGCGGCCGCTCCTCGAGAGCCATGTACTGGTCGATCAATAATTGCAGTGATCCCTGTCCGTATATTGATGACAATTCCATTGAACTTACCTCCCGATCAATGTACCTTAAATGCCTGGGACCAGGTTTGTTTTAAATCCAGAAAAATCTGCTTAGCTTCCGTAAAATTTTTCTGGTTGATCAGTAAATTAATTCTGCGATATACATTATAGAAAGTTGTTGCGATTTCTTTGTGATCAAATTTAAGTGATTTTATCAGGGCATTTACCGCCATCCGTGCCTTTACGGAATCATTTTGCGAGCAGGCCGTAATGCCGCTGTCGTAAATATAGGCGATTAGCTGCTGGGGGCTCGCGGACATGATTTTTTGCACAAGATAGGGATCCTGCTTAGTCTGTGATTTATTTTTCTGATAGGGCATCATCTTTCTAAATCCTCATTTTGAAATTGCAAAAGGTGGGAAGCGACTTCCCACCTTGGTGCTAACCGATCGTTAAGGCTTATCTGAACATCGAGAGCACTAACTGCGGTGCTGAGTTCGCCTGGGTTAATGACGAAAGTGATGTTTGCTGCAGAATCTGCAGTTTCATGACTTCCATCTGCTCCTTGGCGAAGTCGGCATCCTCGATGGTACTGCGAACAGCTTCCGTGTTGGTGATTGCATTTGACAGATTGGCTTCTTTGGATTGTAATCTGACTTTGTACTCGCCAACGTCTTTCATGCGGCCGGACAAGTCGTCGATTGCCGAAGATACGGTGGTAATGGCCGCATTGGCGCTGGCCTGGGTTGCCAGGCTGATACTGTTTACACCCAGAGCCGCGGAATCGGCATCGTTAAGCGTTACAGACAGTGTCTCAGAAGCCAGTTCGCCGGTCTGGAAGTCAACGCCGCTATAGGTACCGTCAATCAGGCTGGAACCGTTGAATGTGGTGGAAGCTACGATTTCATCGACTTCCGAAATCAACGCTGAAACCTGATCATCGATGGCCGAACGCTGGGTTGATGAAAGACCGCCGTCTGCTGCCTGCGTGGCTTTTTCCTTTACCGTCTGCAGGATGTCCATGATATTGGAATATCCGCCTTCGGCTACGTCCAGAATATTCTGGGCATTGGCCACGTTATCCAGGGCCACGCCGAGACCGCGATTACGGGATTCCAAACCGCGTGCGAGCATGTAACCTGCCGGATCTTCACCCGGAGAGTTGATGCGCTTACCGGTTGCAAGACGCAATTGATGGCTTGCGATCTTGTTGCTAATACCGCTCAGGGTATTAATGTTCTGCATCGCCGGGATATTTGCTGCTATCCTTGTTAAATCAGCTCCCATTGAGAACCTCCTTGTTATGGTTATGACCTTTTATACCGGAAACCTCTTGTTTCCAAGCTTTAATTAACATCTACTTACTTAGTCGAGGGGAAAAAACTTTTATTAAATGATTTTTTGAAAAAATATTTTAATGTTAAATATTGGCTTAAATAGCTGTAAATTAGTGATTTCTTTTATTGAAAAATACATCGGCAGCTAAAGCGATTAAAAAACAATCAGATTCCGATAATCTTCTCCCAGGATCAGGGCGGCATCATATGCATCAGAATCGGGCATGCTGGTAATATCATTTTGTTGGCTGATCCGGAGTGTGCGCAAGATAACCTGTTGCGGGAGTGTTGCTTCTTCCGCGCCGCTCAGATAAGATGCAGGGATATCACGAACCATCCTGCCGTTGCGACGGACGTTTTCCACGTAGGTAATGTTGATCCCCGCTGATTCCAATCCGGAGGCCGCACGTTTGGCAATACCGGTAACGCCGCAACCGTTCAGAACAGCTAAATTGAATTTATTCCAGAAAGTGGTGTCTGAAGCTGTAAAAGACCGGATATTTTGCAGGGAATCAAATAAGGTGTCTTTCGGCGCTGCCGCACGCGCACTATTCAGCAATTGCCCGTATGCGCCTTTCAGTTCAGCGGTTAACAGAATTTGATGGGCAATGATACGGCGAATTTCCGATTTTTGTTGGCGCGCATAAAAATGATCGGGGTTAATGCGCAGGGCTTCGTTGAAGAAGAACAGGGCGCTTTGCCCTGCCGGTTCAATCAGTTGACCGCGCTGCAATTTTAGATCCGCTTCATTGATCATCGCCGCAAGCAGCCGTCGCTGAACCGAATCGAGCGGCGCACCCGCTTGAATTTCTGCGCCGGACGGCTTTTGGACCGGGGCCTGGTCCGATCCCCGGTATATTATTATTGTGACTAAAAATGAGAGCAGCATCATTATAAAAACTATTAAGGCTAAGTGACGTATGCGCGGATTTTTGTAGTAGGGCTGTCCGCTTCTTTCACTGACCGGTTGTTTGAACCGGCCTGTTTTTACAGGCCGTTCCGGTTTTGGTTTGACTTTGGGCTGAAAGTGATAAACTGCTGTTCGGGCAATATCATCTTTGATTTCAGCGGTCTCCTGGTAGCGTGCCGATTGATTTTTCCGCAGACACTTTAAAATGATATTATTGAGCGCGCCGGAGATATTTTGAATGGGCTCCGGCGTACTGTTCAGGATGTGGCGGTAAACATCACCCTGCATAAACGGCGGCTGACCGGCGGCCAGATCGTACAGCGTGGCGCCGAAAGCGTAAATATCGGATGCAATGGTCAGACGCTGACCCAGCACCTGCTCGGGCGACATATATAATATCGAGTTCGAGGGAGGCTGCTTGCTAATTTTAGCAGCGGCCTGCCGCATAATTTCCGAAATGCCGAAATCGATCAGCTTCACCTTTCCGTCAGCCGTAAGGACGATGTTTTGCGGGCGAATGTCGCGATGTAATACATTATTGTTATGTGCGTATTCCAGGGCGTCCAGAATTTCTTTGGCCAGCCAGCGAATGATGTTTTCAGAGAAGCGGGTCGCGTTACGCTCCTTTTTTTTGGTACGCAGATTTTTGCCGGTTACATATTCGGTCTCAAAATAGAGCAGCTCCGCGCTGCGGTGCAAATCGTAAAAGCGGGCAATATTGGGATGCTGCAGCCAGCGCATCAGGTCGCTTTCGTATTCGATACCGGCAACGATTTCATCATCATTACGCATCAGTTCATTGACAAAAAGCAGCAGCCTGTGCCGACCGGTTTTCGTATCACGGGCCTGGTAGCGTGCGCCCTGGTAAATACGCCCTGGCCGGCTGACCAGCTTGAAGCGGCTGTCGATAATGGCGCCTGGTTTAAAGCGAAATATGTGATCGTCAAATTCTTGGTTCACAATTATTACCGGAAACGTGATTGATGCATTCAATATATATTTGCAGTTGATAATGAGCAAAAAATAATGCGTCAGTCATAGGACAACGGTTAAGCGAAGATTTACGGTTTTTAAGAAGGCCCCACCCTAACCCTCCCCGTTCCTCAGAAGGAACAGGGAGGGGATAGAATTCTTATCTACTTCTGCAAAAGCATAGTCTAAATTAATAAGACTTTATCAATTAATTGAATCAATAAAATAAAATCACAATGTTTAATATCGCAGAGATATTTTACTATTTTACCTTTGATTTAAAGCGAATTTTTGCTGAACTTACAACATTCCGTGACCATAAAGCCAAAAGCTGTTTATAAATTGATGTAAAACTTAACTGATTGGTAATTGAAATCATGGAAACTTATTTTAATCTCCGTGAAAACCGCACCAATTTACGTACCGAAATAATCGCCGGCATTACCACCTTTCTTGCCGCCATGTATGTCATCGTAGTTCACCCCGGCATACTGAGTAACACGGGCATGCCCTTTAGCGGTCTGCTGACGGCAACGATTATTGTCAGCGCTTTCAGCAGTATTTTCATGGGAATCTACGCCAGAAATCCGATTGTTATTGCGCCGGGTATGGGCCTGAATGCCTTTTTTGCATATTCCGTTGTCCTCGGGATGGAAGTCCCCTGGCCGATTGCCCTCGGCGCCGTATTCTGGTCCGGAATCGTGTTTTTGCTGTTATCCGTTTTTAATATTCGCACGCATATCGTCAAAGCAATTCCCGGACAAATTCGTTTTGCCATTGCCGCCGGCATTGGCATATTTATAACATTAATGGGATTGATCAATGCCGGATTTATTGCTTATGATGAGGCGACGCTGGTATCGCGTGGCGCGCTGGACAGCGGGGCTATTACATTTCTGGCCGGACTGGCGCTGACCTCGGTGCTGGTTGTGCGCCGGATTAAAGGGGCGCTGATCATCGGTATCGCATTTACCACGCTGATCGCCACTCCAATCGGCCGCTGGTGGGGCGGCAACACCGTGGTTGAATGGCAGGGACTTTTTGCCTTCCCTGATTTTAGTCTGATCTTTGCGCTGGATCTTTTAGGTTCATTAAAGTTAGCCGTTTTCCCGGTGATTTTTTCCTTCCTGTTTGTGGATATGTTCGACAGTCTTTCAACTTTCGTGGGCGTGGCGGAAGCAGGCAATATAAAGGATGACGATGGCGAGCCGCGTAATATCAAGGCATCACTGATCGTGGACGGCTTTGCCACAACCATCGCCGGACTGGCCGGCAGCAGCGCCGGAACCAGCTATATCGAGTCGGCCGCGGGTATCGAAGAAGGCGGACGCAGCGGATTAACGGCGGTGGTGGCCGGATTGTTGTTTTTACCGTTTTTGTTTTTTTCACCGCTGCTGTCGATTGTGCCGACGATTGCAACGGCGCCGGCCTTAGTTATGGTCGGTGTGTTTATGATCCGACCGGTCGAACGCATCAACTGGAAAAATTTTGACGATGCGATCCCGGCATTTTTGGCGATGATTCTGATTCCTTTAACCTACTCCATTACCCAGGGTATTATCTGGGGCTTTTTAAGCTGGACCATCGTTAAAGCGGCGATGCGCAAATGGGACGAAATTCCGCCGACGTTAATCATCATTGACTTGTTTGCCATTTTGGCTTTAATTGTTTGAATAGCGGGACGCAAAAGTCCCGCTAATAAAATTGTTAAGTGCCATATAAATATAATGGTATAAGTTCCTAATATACGGGAGGTGGAAATGAGAACTTTAATATATGTTTTAACTTTAACTATTCTATTATTCTCATTTTCATGTCAGAAAGATTTAAGTCCAATATCAACCGAGCAGCAAAACAATATTCCGATATGTGGGAATTGTGGGTGTGATACCGCGGGAATTTATATTAATTTCGTTGATACCTGTTCATATGATTTTGTTATTTCATTCTTAGCTGAGTATGATTCAGTAATAATCATAGATACACATTTGGGTGTAGATTTATTTTTATATGCGGATTCAGGTAATTCAGCATATTGGTTCGATTATTTTAAAGACGATTCTTTATTTTTTAGTTTAAGTTCATTCACTAGATCGGACTCGTTATTTTTAATAATTAGATTTCTGAATGAAGAATATTATCAAAATTATAAGGATGATCTTACTAATCATAGAAATCTGTATTTTGAAAACTTTATTATCCATGAGAATTCTGTTTTAATTCAAGTACCAAAGAATTCCGAATCGTTTTGGATTAACTATTTTAGTCAATATGTTTTTATCGAATATGTTGATTTGCTAGTTTCATGTTGGGGAGGATAATAACATCAATGCAGGCTGAGCACTTAATAAATGGCTCAAGTCAGAATGCAAAAAGCGCGGGTTTTTTTTCAAGCTTTGGTGGTATGGTGAAAAAATATTTGGTAAAATCGTATTCGTTATGTTTGGATAAATGAAACATCCATGATTTGGCAAACAGACAAAGGGATGTTTAAATAGAACCCTCACCCCTTCGCCCCTCCCCCGATGAATCGGGGGAGGGGTTGGGGAGGGGGCTCTT
>CAYXRA010000055.1:0-25472 GCA_964467525.1 uncultured Calditrichaceae bacterium | reverse complement strand
TTAAAGTTCACTCTTTACTTTAATTAAAATCAATAACAGTTTTAAAAGAAAAATTTAGATTGAGGATTAGTGTTTTATGGACTGATTTTGTGTTAAATTTTAATCAAATTGTCCCCCATCTGTCCCCCAGTCGTATAAAACTAAAAAACCCACTCAAGTAAGAACAATAACTTAAGTGGGTTTTATGTGGGCGGTATAAGATTCGAACTTATGACCCCCTGCTTGTAAGGCAGGTGCTCTAAACCAGCTGAGCTAACCGCCCGTTACTTTATATTTTATCCATCAAATTTTGTTAATCTATAATCCTTTTTTGACTTATGACCCTCCCGATTGGTAATCGGGATGCGCTAAACCATCCCGCCCCGGCGGGATAACTGCCCGCTAAATTTTCTTATCTTTAATCAGAAGCGAGATCGGGATGATTACCAGATAGGCAATCACCAGAATGATTGGGGCTAAAGTGCGCGATAAAAAACCATTGACCGGCGGCTGAGCCATCAGAATAAATGCAATAATAATGCTGATTAAGCCGGTAAGAAAAAGATAAATATTCTTTTTCCCGATGACGATGCCCTCAACCTTTTTCTGGCGTGGCTTCGGTTTTTTTTCTACTATTTTAGCCATAAACTTTCACTCTCATTCCTTCAAAAAACAAGGCTCAAATATAAAGTTTTAATTTATGATAAGCAAATTCCTTTAACAGAAAATTTTTGAATAATTGGGTTAATAATTAGGACTAAATAGAATACGCTTGCAGTGATAAAATGGTCGTCAAATAGATTACGACGATTTAATCGGATGGTACTTTGACTTGATCTTAACTTTTACTTTAATCTTCATGACTTTTTCCTAAATTTGTTACTACACCTGCTATTCGTCGGAAAACCGTTTTCCTTAATCATTTATTTCGAACATCCCATTTTTTGACCGCTTTCTCAATGACCGCGGTCACACGGACTTTTTTTATCAGTCCCATAAACGGATTGATGGTTAATTAGTTTCAAAGTATAAGTGTTCTAAAAAAGGAAAAAATTTTCAGGATTAGAAAATATAATGACCTGTTTCAGCCGAAACAGAATCGGGCCTGGAATTATTTTTAATTATCTGAATCGCATTCCGATCCCGCCGGGCGGGATCGGAATGCGATCACAGAAAATAAGTTTATCAGACAAAAAGCAGCTTTTAACAGCAGCGATCTTAGCCGCACCTGAAAGTGTACGGCGATTTTTATTCCACGCGATGCCAGGTTTGGGTACGGTAAAGAAAGTACAAATAGCCGCGCACTTTTAGTTTGCCTTCCTCAAGCCACATTTTACAGCGGTAAATCTCACCCTTTTTGGGATCAAGAATTTTTCCGCCGCTGTATTCATCGCCGTCCTTTTCCATGTTTTTGATAATTTCCATACCGAGGATCGGCTGGTTATAGCGGGGATCGTCCTCGGGGCATTTATCGCATACCGGATCGGGATCTTCGTTCGGCTTGCGGAACAGGGTGTCTATTTTTCCGAAATACTTGTCGCCCTTTTTATAAATCTCGACAATGGACTTGGGTTCGTTTGTTTCATCATCAATGGTTTTCCATTTGCCGATAATCGGATCATTCTGGGCAAAACCACTATTCGAAAACACAATAACGATACTGATCAAAACGCCAAATTGAAGCAGCTTTTTCATAACGTCTTCCTTATATTGTTAATACTTGAGTGCCATTAAATCGTTTTAATAAATTATAAAATTTTTCATCCCAGATAAATAAAAAATTACACCGTCCATTTACCAGGGCAGATGGTTCAGATCCACATTGCCGCCGGAAAGTACCACAGCCGTTTTCTTATGCCTGAATTTTTCTTTATTCGTCAGCACCGCCGCCAGCGATACGGCCGCCGAAGGTTCCACAACGATTTTCAGTCTTTCCCATATTAAACGCATGCTTTCAACGATTTCATTTTCACTTACAGCATTAATTTCCTGAACATATTCATTTATGATCGGAAACGTCAGATCGCCCAGCGAAGTGCGCAAACCGTCGGCGATGGTATCGGGATAATCGGAGGGAATAATTTTACCCGCTTTCAGCGATCGCAGGGCATCATCGGCCAGCGCCGGTTCTACGCCGATCACCGCGGTTTGCGGCGAAAGATAATTTGTGGCGATGGCAATACCGCTGATCAATCCCCCGCCGCCCAGCGGAACGATGATATAATCCAACTGATCAGTTTGATCCAGCAATTCAATGGCCGTTGTACCCTGTCCGGCAATCACTGCCGGTTGATTAAAGGGGTGAATGAATCGGGCCGAGGTTTTTTCAACCAGATCCTTCAGCATTTCCTCCCGCGCCTCCAAAGAAGGTGCACAGTATATGACTTCAGCGCCGTATGCTTCGACGGCATTTTTTTTGATTTGAGGTGCATTTTCGGGCATCACGATATATGCTTTTATCCCCCGCCAGACCGCCGCCTGAGCCAGGGCCGCGGCAAAATTACCGGAAGAATGGGTTGCAACACCATGACGCAGCTGATCATCGCTGCAAGAAAAAAGAGCATTGTTTGCCCCGCGAATTTTAAACGAACCGGTGCGCTGGAAATTTTCACATTTAAAAAACAGGTATGACCCGCTGCGCTGATTCAGTTTCTCTGAAGTTAACACAGGCGTTTTGTGAACATAGTCGGCAATGCGTTCACCGGCCTGCGCAATATCATCGAAGGTTACGGCTAATTTTTTTGCCATTACTGCCCGCCTTTATCCAACCGGCTGATGATCGTCATGTTTTGATGATTAACAATATTTTTGCCCGCCGTGGTGAATAAAAAATCGATCCGGTTTTGATAGAATTCCACAATACGGCCGCGCACCATTTTGAGGGTGCTGTTCAGAAAATGATTATCTTCGGTGAATGCTTCACCCAGCACGGCGATTGAGGTAGGCAGCCAGCGCGAAGGAAACAGATCGGCATATTTACCACCTTCACGGCAGGCATCTGTTTCGGATTGCAATAATTTCAGCGCTGCTTCCTGTCCTTCTTTGGAATGACAGGTCAAATTGTTTTTACGCAGCCATTCCAGTATGGCAATTTTATTAGGCGCCAGCAGGGCAACGGTATACGGCGACTGATCGTTATACAGCATAAGCTGTTCAATATATCCGGACTGCTCGCTGATAGTCTCCTCGATGCTCTCCGGACTAGATTTTTCGCCGTCATTGCTGATTAACAGGCTCTTTGTTCGGCCAAGCACATATAAGTAGCCGTCCTCATCCAGATAACCGAGGTCGCCGGTGTAGAGCCAGCCGTCGCGGACGGTGTTCTGTGTCGCCTCCTCATTTTTCCAGTAACCGATCATTACATTCTCACCTTTAACAATGATCTCGCGTTTTTCCCACATCAGCACATTTTCCGAAAACTTTGCCACGCTATCTTCAAAAAGCCGGGGTATGGTCCGTTCTGTCACTGCGATGTTCCTTTTTCCGAATGATTTTACTGACAGCCTGTTTAAGTTGAATATTTAAAAATAAAACATTAATCGATTAAATGAAACAAATAGTTATCTTTTCAGAATGCTGCCCTCAGGGTCGGCCGTCTGGTGGACCGGGTATTCGCCATTAACGGCGCTGGATCCGTATTGGTTGCGACGGCAATTGTACTGGTTGCCTTTTCCTACGGATTTCAGATTGCCCTTCTTTTGCGGACTGCAATTTTATCTGATTGCCTGTTTGCTCATTTCGCTGAAATCCGCCTGGTAAACTCAATGACGCCTGTTGTTTTCAGCAGGCGTTCTTTTTTAAATAGTTTTGAACGATCGCATATACATGTTTTACCGCATCCGACTTCGGCAGGTGATCATAAATTTTTTCAAGATACTGCCTTTCCTTTATTTTCCGGAAACCCGGCTCAAAATTGATGTCAAAAATCCAGCCCAGTTGCAGAAGTTTAAAATCATTTAGATTTTTTACATGGGCGGCCTTGACGATTATACATTGCTCAAGATCGTTACAGGCCTCTGATGAAACGCCCGGACTGTCCGGCAGACCAAGTTCGATGAGCCCGTTTCGTTTCTGACCGGCTCTGCCGTAATATTTCGTTACCACCCGCCAGATATCGAGTTTATCGGCATCGCGCAGCAATTTGCTAAAAAACAGTACTTGTTGATCTTCATCTTCAGGAAGCTCGGCGCGATTATGATATAAAATTGCTTTTTTCAGAATATCTGCGGTTGCCGGATTGATTTCGGAAAACAATGCCTCCCGGTCCAGAATTTTTACGCCAAGTTCGGCATGATTCAGAGAATGAAAATCCAGAAAAGTGCCGAAACGTTGGTATTGTTCGAAACGACCGGCATCGTGGAACAGCGCTGACAGCTCGGCCAGATTCAGCGCCGTATCATCGAGCCCCAGTTCAGCGCCTATATCGCGAATCTCCCGGCAAACCCGGAAACTGTGTGCTTCTTTTAAGCGGATATTATCGTTATAGTCCGCCGAACCGGTTTTGAATTGACTGGCATACTGTCTGAACCAGGATTTGTATTTCTCGACCAGCGTGTTATCTATTTTCTTATCAATCATTTTTGTGCTTTAATCCAGTCTGCGATATCGATGATAACCTGACCGTCGACATGACCGGGCTGGTTGTATTCTTCCGGCCGGCTTTTGCCTTCTCCTCTCATAAACAAATGATTCAGCTTTGGATAGTTCTTCAGGATAAGATTGTCTTTTGATTTTTGCAGATCCCGCCATCCGGCGAAATCTTCCATTGTTACCTGATAATCCCGTTCACCCTGGAGTACCAGCATCGGTTTGTTCGATTTTTTAACGGTTTCCTTCAGATCGTATGCGCTCAAATCCTGCCAGAACTGCGCGGCTATTCCCAGCGGCAAATCCTCAGCCATCGTTGAATCGGAATAACTCCCGGATTTAACCCTTGCCACCTGCGCTTCAATTTTTTTCAAGTGTGCCTTTTCCGCTTCAGAGAGATTTTCATCCAGTGAAAATATATACCGGCTCTGTTCCAGGATCAAATCTTCCAGCGGACGGATCGATCCGGCAAGAATAATCAATCCGCTCAGCCTGGGGTAATATTTGGCAATGCGCGGGGCCATTGTGCCGCCCAGACTGTGTCCCAAAACATAGAGCTGTTCCGGATCGACCATCTCCAGGTTACGCAAAACACCGACCGCGGTCAGGGCATCGTTAACCGTGACGTCCATAACCGTGATTTCATGTTTTAACGAATCCATCCGTTCCGGGTAGACTTTGGTGCGCTTGTCATAACTCAATACAACAATCCCGCGGGAGGCCAGACCCCAGGCCAGATCGCGAAACGGTTTATTGGGACCAATCGTTTCATCGCGATCGTGCGGACCCGAGCCATGCACCAGTACCACTGCAGGAAAAGGGCCGTCGTCCTCGGGAACCGTAACCGTGGCCGGCAATGCCCAGAGTCCGAATCCAACCAGGGTATCAAATTCCCAGAATCCGTCTTTATCCACATATTCCGGCATTTCATATTCATATTCCGTCTGCATTGTGGCAGGTACGAAAAATAATCCGGCGATTTTATGATCCTGATTAAAAACGATTTTAATGTCGATCAGCGCATTTTCGAATTGGCTGGTTACAAAGATTACATCATACTGCTGCACCTGTTCCCGTCGTGTGCTTATCTCTTCCTTGAATGCACCGACCTGTGCTTGCAGCGTTTCCCAGGTTTGCTGCAATTTTGCCGGTGGCATTGCTTCCTGCATGGTCATGTCAAAATTGGCAGTAGCTTCATCAAACGCGCCATCCTTTAAATTTAGAACGAAGGAACTGGCATGCTGTATGTTTTCATCCGCTGACTGCACAGCATTGTTTTGAGAAAATACTGATTTAAAGATAAATATTGAACACAAAAAAAACAGAAGCGCTGTAAAATGATAAGTGCGTTGCATCATTAACCTCCGCTAAGGTTTGTTTATCCGATAATTTTTCACATGCTGAGTGAAAAGGTAATAATACAAACTGTCGCAGCAAAATATTCAAAAAAAATTTAAACTCGGATAATTTATTTTATGGCTTTATGAATTGCCGCCGCACCGAACATTAATCTTTTATAAACGACTTCTTTGAATCCGGCCCGGTACAAAATATCAGCCAGTTTTTTCGCCGGATAAAAGCGGGGGATGGTGCTTGAAAGGTAAGCGTAACCGGCGCTCGATCCGGATATTTTCGTTCCGACCGGTTTTACAAAAAGCTTAACATAGATATGAAAAAATTTTTTGATGAGTTCGTTTGCCGGTTGACTGGTTTCCAGGTTGATAAAGCGGCCGCCCGGTTTCAGAATGCGGTGAAATTCGGCAAAACTTTCAATCAATGCCCTTTGACTGGTATTAATATTACGGGTAGCAAAAGAAATCGTGATCAGATCGAAGCTGTTATCCGGGAAAGGCAGTATTCTGATGTTGGCAATGGAAAATTTGATCTTTTCTGCTTCCGATTTTTTTTGTGCCTGTTTGACCATGGGCAGAGAGAAATCGGCGGCAAAGACCGTGGTATGCTTACCGGCATTTCGACTCAGATAGGATGCGGTTTCACCCGTACCGGTACAGACGTCGAGCCAATGCGAACCGCCATCGGCAATAGCGATACCCACCGCCTTTTTACGCCATTTTATGTCCATACCCAGGGTTAGTACGTGATTCACAAATTCATAGGTTTCGGGCACCTCTGAAAATATTTGTTGAATGCCTTTACTCATTTATCAGCAATTTCCTTTATAAATTAAAAAGCCCCCGAATGTGAAAATCCGAGGGCTTAAATTGTGGAGCCTGGTAAAACCCGGTGCTAACAAGTTTCACCGGAGGCTCCTATCATACTTCGACTACTAATAGGATCACCCCCTTTCTACAGGGCTTCGAACTTCCCGCTGAAAAACTCCCCTGGTCAAGTTTCCCGCGTAGCACAACTTTGCGCTTTGAACAATTTTACAGAATTAAATTATTAAAGTCAAAATCATTTTTCTGCCGAATGCAATTCGGTTATTATTTTTCTGATTTCTTCTCGGACTCATCTTTGGGGACGAAATCCAGAGCTACCGAGTTTATACAATAGCGCAGTCCGGTTGGGCGGGGACCATCCTCAAACACATGACCCAGATGTGAATCACATTCAGCGCAGACCACTTCGGTACGAATCATGCCGTAGCTGGTATCTTTTTTCTTTTTAACATTGCCTTTATCGAGTACATCCCAGAAGCTGGGCCAGCCGCTTCCCGACTCATACTTGGTATCGGAGCTGAACAGCTCATTGCCGCATGCAACACAGATGTAGGTACCTTCGCCTTTAAAATCATAATATTTTCCGGTAAACGGTTTTTCCGTACCGCCTAAACGGCAAACATTATATTGTTCGCTGCTTAAATTCTCTTTCCAGTAATCTTCATTTTTTTGTTCATTCTTTGCTGACATATCTTCCTTTGCTTTTTTATCCGACTTTGTCTGTGCCTGAGCCTCTTGCGGCTGGATTGTAAGAAGCAACATAAAAACAATGCCAAATATTGCCAGAACATTAAATTTATATAGAATATCCCTCATCGTATCATCTCTTTTTTGTTTTACATTGACTATTTATTTTCATCTCTCATGACCTGGGCTTTTAAATAAATCCTTTTTATCGGATTCTTTTTGTCATTACTGTAAACGCTAATTGATTTTCTAACCGTATTTCTTCTATTTTTAAGGTTAAGTCCTGCTTTAATCTGACCTGTCTCACCCGGTAATATTACTTCTGAACTCAGAAGCGCCGCCGTGCAGCCTCACGAACTACCGACACGGAATATTTTGAGGGTGTCATCGCCCGTATTTTTAAAATCAAAAACATGGTACACAATGCTGTCGGGACTGACCTTTCCGAAATTATGGCTTTCCTCCTCAAACTGAATCGTTGCGCCTTTAATATCCGGTTTATTCTGGGCGCTTACATTTATAAGCCCGATAATGACTATTACAACTGTGTAAACAAAAAAAAGATTCCTCTGCACTTTGATACTCCAAATGATTATTTTTTTAAATTTGACCCAATTTACGTTTCCATAAACCAAAAATAAAGAGCAGGGCATTGATTAATCCCTTCAAAAAAGTAGTAATAGAGATCGCCCACCAGATGCCATTGGCGCCCCAACCGAGATAAATTACCATAAACCAGGCCAGCGGAACGCGGGCCGCGGTAAACAAAACACTGACAAGCATGACCGGAAAAGTGTAGCCGGCGCCGCTGAATGCCCCTTCCATAATCACTTCCAATGCCAGAAAGATTTCAAATATTGCAATGATCTTCAGGTATTGAACGCCAAACTTTTCAACCAACGGATCGTTCGTAAACAGACCAATCAGCCACTGCGGAAAGAAATAAAATATGATTGAAACAATTAATAGCGTAAATACACCATAACCGTTTACCCACCAGGCTGATCGCTCCGCCTGGTCATATCGTCGTGCGCCGATGTTCTGACCCACTAAAGTGGATGCGGCTACGGAAAAACCGACACAGGCAAACCAGGCGATGCCCTCGATACGGTGGCAGACACCGATGGCGGCAATCGCTTCCGTGCCGAATCGCGATATGATATTTGTTAAAATGATATAAATGATGCTGAAAAAGAATCCGCCCAGGGCAATCGGCGCTCCGATTTTCAGTATCATAAGCATAATACTTTTGTCCAGTCTGAACCGGTTATTAATCCGCAATGCCGGTAAAAACTCCGTTCTCCTCAGAAAAAAAGCACACAGCAGCGAGGCAAAGGCCTGGGCGGCAACCGTGGCCAGTGCTGCGCCGCCTACGCCGAAAGCCGGGAAACCGAACCAGCCAAAAATCAGTAGCGGATCCAGAATTGCATTGAGCAGCAGGGCAATAGCCAGGACGATCATAGGCGTCTTTGTATCGCCAAGTCCACGAAAAATCGCTTCGAGGGCGGTAAACCAAAATATGAATATTAAACCGGTTAATACGATGCTCATATAACGGTGCGCCATGGGCAGTACAAGCGCATCGAATCCCATCACGGCAAAAAGATTATCCTGAAAAAAGTAAACCAGCATGGAGAATAAAACTGCACCGACGGTACTGATTATCATTCCCTGTCCTGCGGCAATGCGACCTTTTTGTGGTTTGCCCGATCCGATAAATTGCGCCACCAATGTGGCGATGCCGTTCACACTTAAGGCTGTCAATGAAAATATCGCCCACAGGATGAAAGAAGAACCGCCGATTGCCGCCAGCGCTTCCGGCCCCAGTTTACCGACCCAGTAAGCATCGATAAGCTGGTACAACGTCTGCAATACGGAACCGATCATCCCCGGGATGGAAAGCTTGAGGATGATTTTATGCAGATTCTGATGAATAATTAAATGTTTCGATTCGTTCATATTTTCTAATGTTGTGTATTTTTCATTTTAATTTATTAAATTATTCAATATGATGCTCGAATTATGAAAAGATTGGATAATTATGGATTATCAACGTAAGCGCTTTTTTATAAAATCATTAATTTTCATTCTGATTCTCTTTGGACTGCTATTTCCTCAGCAGATTTTCAAGCCAATAGCCGATCCCTGCGCCTATGATGAAAAGGCGGCGATGGCCTTACTTCAGGAACTGGGACCGGGCTGGGGATATAATTACGACAGCCTGTTGACCGATCTGGAAAAGTGGCGCACAAATCCGTTCGTAACCATTGACTCCATCGGCGCCAGTGTAGAGGGACGCACGCTGTGGCTGCTGACCATTACAGATAGATCTGTTCCTGATAGCGGAAAAATACGTATTTCCATTCATGCCCGCACTCATCCCTCCGAAGTGCAGTCGAGCTGGGTGACTAATGAAATGACAGGCATTTTGCTGGAGGGCAGTCGATTTTCAGAGATTTTACTCAGCCGGTGCATTTTTAATATCCTGCCGATGTATAATCCCGACGGCGTCGAACTGGGCTACGGCAGGGAAAACGCCAATGGCATCGATCTGGAAAGTAACTGGGATGCGACCATCCTTGAGCCGGAAACAGCGACGCTGAAACGCAGCTTTGAAAAGTATATGGCCAGTGTAAATCCGGTGCGGGTGGCTCTGAATATGCATTCATCCAGCAGGGGCAAGCGTTTTTTTGTCTGTCACCATCAAGGCGGGACCTCTCCGGCCTATTTTGAAGATGAAAAATATTTTATCGGATCCATAAGATACTACTGGCCCGACGGCATCGAGCCCTGGGATTATTTTGTTACCTGGGTTAATTCAACACCAGCCTATTACCCGGAGAGCTGGTACTGGTTAAATTACCGCGAGTCGGTGATGGCGCTTACGTACGAGGATATCTGGCAGAATAATAAACAGAACGGACAGTACAACCGAACCGCAGGAGCACTGCTTAACGGTATTGCCGATTATCTGGAAATTGGAAAAAACACAGATATTGAATACAGGTCCCCGCTTGCTTTATCTGCAACAGATTTCGAGGCGCTTCCATACCCGAATCCACTGCCGGCCCAGAATACGCTGAACGTGCAAATCACGATATCCGAACATAAATCAATCACGATTGCTTTTTATGATCTACTGGGCCGTTGTATTAAAAGCATTGAGACCGTCGATATGATACCCGGCAGACACCGGATGCAGTTGGATTTACCTGCACTCAGTACGGGTATTTATTTTCTTCATATTAATTCGCAAAGCGGCAGTAAAACGATACCTGTAACAATTATCCGTTAGTGATTGATCAATCAGAATAATCGATATTTATTTTTTTGCCTTTGCCATAGAGATTATATTTATTAAATTGCCTCTATCTTGGTCAGAGCTTTGTCAGGTTTTATTCATACAAAAAGGTGAGCTGGAATTTTTTTAGTTTGTATACGGATTATGCTGCCGCCGCGGCATACGGGTGGGTTTTATTTCACCAATTACCGGTTTCATAAAAAAATGAGGACAAAAAAATGGACGTCATTGTTGATAATCCCCAAAAGATCAAATCGGCGGAAATTGTTGTAGGTATTCCTTCATATAATGAGGCGGACAACATCTCTTTTCCTACGGATGTTGCCAGCCGGGGACTGCTTTCTTTTTTCCCATCCAAACGCTCTGTCATCATCAACGTTGATAATCATTCTCCGGATGGCACAAGGGCGGCTTTCATGAACACGCCGACCAAAGTGCCCAAAATTTACATATCAACGCCACCGAAGGTTAAGGGGAAAGGTAACAACTTCCTCAATTTATTCAAAGCCGCGGTCGAATTAAACGCAAAAGCCATTATTTGCATCGACGCCGACCTGAAAAGCGTAACGCCAAGCTGGATTCGTTATCTTGGCGAACCGCTGATGGGCCGGTTTGATTATGTAACGCCGATTTATGTACGTCATAAATACGACGGCACCATTACCAACCATATCGCCTATCCCTTACTCCGGACGCTGTTCGGTCTGCGTGTCCGTCAGCCGATTGGCGGTGATTTCGGATTTTCGGGGAAGCTGGCCCGCGCTTTCCTTTCCGAAAAATTGTGGAACAATAAAATCGCCCATTTCGGCATCGATGTCTGGATGACAACCATTGCCCTGGCCCGCCATTTCAATGTCTGTCAGGCCTTTCTGGGATCGCCGAAAGTGCATAATCCCAAAGACCCGGCCGCCGATTTGACATCCATGTTTGTTGAAGTAGTTTCAACCCTGTTCGATTTAATGATCGAATTCGAATACCTGTGGAAAGATACTTTCGAGAGCCGCCCCAGCAGTATTTACGGTTTCGGTCTGGGCGTCGATGAGAAACCGCCGCCCGTGGATGTGAATACCAGCGCCCTTTTTGAGAGCTTCAGTTCGGGATTCGAAAATTATGGTGAAATTTGGAAGGAAATTATTCCCCTGCCTGAATTCGCTGAAATCAGCAAATACGCAAATGTAAAAAAGAAGGAGCAGTTCTACTATCCGAGTAATCTCTGGGCGCGGATTCTGTTCAACTTTGCCATCGCCTATAAAAATAATCAGATGGGCGGCACCGAAGTGCTCGAATCGCTGATTCCATTTTATCATTCCAGGGTATTGTCTTACGTTAATAAAACGATAGATCAGGATATACACAATTCCGAGGAGTATCTGGAAAATATCAACCGTGTTTTTGAGGCTGAAAAATACTACTTAATCGAACGATGGAACGCCAGCACGCCCGGACGGAGAATGCTGGCCTGATATGTCATCGCCTCAGAGACGCTTTGCTGAAAATATGCCCTGGAATGCCCGCATTAAATTGAATTGAATCAATAATGAATTCGGTGCCATCGCCGCCTTTGAGCATGTCCTTGAAAACCATTTTACGCGGAAACCAGCGATTCTGTGTTTTTTGAAAATCTTTGAATTCAATCTTTTTCAGCAATTTGCCGCTCCTGGCATAAAGTTCCTGCCGCAATGGGACGAATTTTTCCTCATCTACCCAAAGTTTACGCATATCATAGGCAATATCTTTTGTGGCTGCCTTTAACTCCAAAACCCAGCAGGATGTATTATCAATGGTATCCGTTCCGATAACCGCGGCTTCATATAGCCGTTCCAGTTTCTTATCTTCCATCATATCTTCGAAAGACAGATCCGAACCCATCACCGATTGCCTGAGCATGTGTCCCGAAATTTTTATTATCCTGTCCGTTGATGGTGAATACATCCACAGATTGTCTTTTAGCTTGAGCATTTTCGTGCCTTTTTCCCGCACAGGAGAAAGATACTCGGTAAATGACTTTTCAGTACCCTCAGTCCATGATTTGGATTCGATGGTGCGACTGCCCCTGGCGCCGTGAATGATCATTTTGGATTGGATGACCTGGGTTTCCGATGACATATTCCGGTCAATCCTTTTTAAAATATCTTTACCCGTCGGTTGCTGAGCAAAATTGGTTATCACCAAACATAATATCAGAATTACTGTAGATTTCATGTTTCCAGCTCCTTGAATAACTGTGCCGTTTTTCTTTTATAAATTCCGATACCCGAGAGCATGGTACCTATAACCGGCGCCACAATCCCGGGAACAAAACCAATATACCAGGCCTCCGCGGTTACCTTTGCCCGGTAGGTTGTCGGGGTCATAATGGTGGCATTCTTCATCAGATCGCCAAAGTCAATCCCGTGAATTTGCAAAATATAACCCAGCGTCAGACCAATCGCCGTACCTGCGACTGCTCCGATGATACCGGTCAGCAACGATTCATAAATCATCGAGCGATAGATATGGCCTTTTTCTTCACCGATGGCCAGGCGTACGCCGATCTCACCATAGCGTCTTAAACCGCCGATAAGCCCGGTATTCCAGAGCACGATTGCCATAATCGCAATGAAAACGAAAATAAAAATATCCGTGATACTACCGATATAGTCCAGCATGGAGGCCAGTTGATTCTGATCGGTTAACTTGAGCATGGTCGGACTGAGTTTATCATCCCGATCAGAAAACTTTGCATTTAAGGTTCCCTGCATTTTATTGGCTTTCGATGGGTCATATATTTTACCGGGAAAATAGCCTAAAATTTCACTGACTGCATCGCTCATATTCAAAGCATAGCGGGCGTCATCCAGGTTGACTATCATTGTTCCGCGATCCATGGCCGTAATGCCAAAGGTAACCGTACCGGACACAGTAAAATTATGTATGGCCATACCGCCGTACATGGTCGATCCGATCAAAGTAACTGTATCTCCGGGCGTTACTTTCAGCTTTTGGGCAAACGCGTCGCTCAATAATATCTCACCGGACTGTGAAGGCATTTCGCCACGGACCAGCGATCTTGTAATATTAAGCCGCTCCGGTTCCCGGGATTCTTTCGAAAGCAAATCTACCGCCCAGGCCATTGCCGGCCCCTGGGCCTTTGTTTCGCCCTGTGCATCCGGTGCATCCAGCAGACCGCCAAAACGAATACGCCCGACCCATTCAATATCGGGATACTGATTTTCAAGATTTGTCATCAAGCTATCCGCATTATCCAGGGCCAGATCGATGGGCATTTGATCGATATTATTTGCATAAGACCGGCTTACGATTTTTACATGCCCAGTGGAAAATTTGGCATTTGTTTCGATCATGTCACCCAAAACACCGGTCAGCCAGCAGTGAATAAAAACCGTCAGCATGACGCCGACGGTTACGATAATAAACGGAAAAAGACTGCGATTCCTGTCCCTGAATAAACCTTTAAACAGAAATTTTATCATTGAATTTTTCCCCTGATCGCGTCTGCCGGTTTCATTTTACTGATTCTTTTCGCGGGCAGGTAACTCACGATCGTTGTCGTAATCAATATAAGCAGGGTCGTACCGATAACCAGCGCCACACTGTACGTTGGATAAATTTTATCAGCGATGGCAAATCCGTAATCATCCGTACCCCGGGGCATGGCTATTCCGTGAACGGCCTGCAGCGAAAGCAGCGGTATGCCGTAAGCTGCGGCCATGATGGCAGCGAGAATGGCGTGCATCGCGCCTTCGAAGGTAAATAACCGTACTACCTGACCACGGGTCATGCCCAGCGCAACCAGGGTGCCGATCTCTTTTTGCCTTCTAAACACGGAAAGCACTTGTGTGTCGAATATGGCCAGCAGAGCCAGGGCCATCAAGATAATGTAGATGATCGAGCCGCCCACCGATTTCTGCTCGATCATTTTTTCCATGTCTGCGAAAAGAAAAACATGGCCTTTAAATTGCCAGTCCGGTGATTGCAGCTGCGGCTGATATTTTTGCTTTGCCACTAAAATTGTCGCCTCACCGGTCAGATTGGTCATTTTCTGAAGTCGTTCGATGGGAATCCATATTTGCCCGTTATCAACGGCGGGGACGGATGTTTTGAAAATTTCGATAATTCTAATGTCCGCCGCATCAAAGGTGCCGTTTGTATCCCGCCAGCGCAGGGTAACCAGATCGCCCTTATCCAGTCCTGTATTTTTGGCCATCCGGCCGCCGATCAGGGCCGGAATTTCATGATGGTTTTCTGCCAATGCATGCGAGGGAATTGTTAAAATGTTCTGATCAGGATCGATCCCTTTCAGCAGCACACTTTGCATGCGGCCCTGAGGATAGATTGTCGCCCGCGTAATCAGGATCGGCGCCAGTTCGCCAACGATAATTTGCCTTTGGGCCTGCCGGGGAATCGGATCATGACTTTCGCTTAAAGTGAACGGATCGTAGGGGTCGTAGTTTTTCTGCCAGTATTGACCGCCGCCCACTTCCCATTTTATCGTGTCCAGTCTCGCCTGCCGGTTCCAGCCGTCCAGAAGACCTTTGTGCCAGATAATGAGGACAAACGATAAAGAAAGCACAAAAACATTGAGCCAGGTTCTTATCCCTGCACCGATTAAATTTCGATATGCCAGTTTAAATGCAACCATCAGACAAACTCCCCCTCAGTTCCGTTTAACATTTTCGTCCCGAACCACGCGTCCGTCCTCCAGTGCTATTTTGCGGTGCAGATACCGGATTACTTTATCATCGTGGGTCGCAAAAATAAACGTGGTTTTTAGATCGGCATTCAATTTTTCCATGGTTTGCAGAATGTGATGCGAATTTTTGGCATCGAGATTCGCGGTTGGCTCGTCGGCCAAAACCAGCCCGGGTTCTTTGACCATAGCCCGGGCAATGGCTACACGCTGTGATTCACCACCGGAAAGCTGCGCCGGTTTTGATTTAGCCTTATCCGTTAAACCAACCCATTCCAATGCCTGCATTACAGCCTTCTTTCGTTTCTCTGCCTGTAACTTCAGTAGTAACAATGGAAATTCGACATTTTCGAAAACCGTATAAACCGGCAGTAAATTGTAAGTTTGAAAGATAAAGCCAAGGTGTTGATTGCGCAGTTGCGCCGCTTTTTTATGACTGAGGGTGCTGATCCGGTAATCAATCACCACCGCTTCGCCCATTGTCGGCGCGTCCAGCGAGCCGATGATGTTGAGCAACGTTGTTTTACCCGAACCACTGGGACCGACAATGCCGCTGAACTCTCCTCTTGAGAAAGTCAGATTGATATCTTCCAGGGCGGTGAATTTGCCCCGGCCAACCGGAAATTGTTTTGTCAGATTTTCAAGTTGAACGATTGTTCCGTTTTGCATTTTATGCTCCTGAAATGTGCGGATCTATATTTATATTGCAATTTTTAATGATTAAATGTCAGTATAACCTGAATGCCCTTGCCGCCGAAATATCCACTGTCATCCTGCGCCTGATAAATATTAATCTGATCCGGATTCCAGAAACCAATCAGATTCAGCGAGAAAATGTCGTATTGACGGGTCCAGTTTAAAAATCGATACCAGTGATTCCGAGCCCAGTCATAATAGACCATCCCGGTCAGATTGTCAATGAGTCCCAGCGGATAATTCAATGATAATGCTGAGAGTGTCGTCACCTTATTAATGTCATGGATTTTTTTTCCCGCGGATAAGAGCAGCGTCTCATACAGGACATGCAGGCCGTTCCCGGCGCTGAAGGTGTAATCCGTGCCAATGGTAAGCCGTTGCTGCCAGCGCAGGTCTGCCGTATCCAGATTTTGATGAAAAAAACCACTCTCCAGCCACAGGCCGATTCCGATATCCCATTTACCGTCCAGGCCAAAGCGATTTTCGGAAACATTATCGTTTTTAGTGAGAAGGGACTTCAATGGATGCCCGCTGTAATCAGCGGTGCGATGATGATAGGTCACGGCCAGTTCACCGCGCGAAACCGGAAGCTGCAGGCGACCGCCAAATTCAGGATTTTTTTTTGCTGTCGGGACTATTTCCCAGCCTTTGGCTTCATCATTGCCGTAAAGCGCCCAGCCCCAGATATTGGTGTTATTCAGAAAAAAATAGCGGCCCAGCAACGCGTAAACACCATCGGTGAGATGCAGGGGATCGCGCGGATCGAGGCGGTCGAACCACATCAGGGGGCGCAGCAGCGCGGCCGACCCGAAATTTATCTTTTGCAGTCCGGCGCGTATTTCCAGTTGGCTGGTTAAGAAACGCAGCCGGATACGGTAAGGCTTCAGCCTGCCTTCTGATTGAATGTTTTTAATTGAATGAAGGTTAGCCGTCCCGTATCCGTTCAGCGATATTTCCGTGCTCAGCGCCAAACCGGAACCGAAACTGGTTTCCGCGGACAGTGCCGGGAGGTATCGTAATCCAACCTGTGTTTGTGTTTTTTTTGAATCGTTAAAATTCACCCAGCCCGAGAGTTGTCCCTGCAAATCAATCGACTGCGCTTGCAAAAAAGGATGCTGCAACAATATGAATGCTAAGAAAATAATTCGCTTCAACAATGCGCTGTATGATTTCATTTCAATTTCTCTGTATGATGCCGTAAAAGAAAAGATTCGTCAGTTCCATGATCAGTTCACGGGGATTGTCATAGAGCGTCATGAGCTGTTTATCACGGGCCATCAGCAGAACCTGATTTAAAAAATACAGGATAAACTCCGGTTTCAGGTCTTGCCGTAGTTCGCCCTTTTTTTGCGCCTTTACAAAGTCATTTACAATAATCTGCATGCTTTCCCGCGACTTTTCATCGATGTATGCCCTGATTTCCGGAAAATCATCACTGTAAATATCGGAAAAGAATTCCTTACTGAGATCCTCCGTCTGGTCCATTTTCAAATCGATTATCCGGCGCACTTTTTCCTCGTAGTCAATCTCCTGATCCATAATTTCGTGATATCGCTTCATCGATTCCGCAACGATCTGATCATAAATATGGATGATCATCTCAATCTTATTTTTAAAGTGCTTGTAAAAAGTCATTTTACTGACTTTGGCTTTACTGCAAATTTCTTCTATAGTAACACGGCGGATACCATGCATCCAGAATAAATCGCGTCCTGTTTTTACCAGTTGCTGCACTTTTTCCGAGTTTTCTAATTGCATTGATGTTTTCATTATTTTCCAGTCTTTACGGATTTCATTTTATTTACATTTTTCGTAAGAAATTTACTGCCACGTAAGCAGATTATCAATGTTACATTTTATTTTTTTATTGACAGGCTACAGCCTTTGTAATTTATTTTAAAAAACAAAACCTTATTTGTGGGTTTCACATCGTGATGGCCGGGCCAAAACCTTAATAGAAATAAATAGAGACTAAATGAAGAAACCTATTGCCTTATTTTTTGCCGCATTTAGAAGTAAATGCAGGCAAAACAGCCGGCGTATTACACTTCATGTTCCAAATCATTATCACAGGCATTGCACTTAGCGCCGTGTGTCAGTCCGAAATACCCATGAATAAATGCCTTGCGGCAGCTCTCCAGTTTGGCATAGCGCATCATCTGATATAATTTTTGCTGCTCATTCTTTAACTTCTGATCGAGGTAATCCTGGTCTTCGAGCAATTCCGGGGATTGACCGGTAAGTTGCAGGTTTTTTTGCTCGATATCGCCTTCGGTTACGCCCCAGCGATCAAACATGTTAAGCACGGTTTCCGCCCGGTAATCGCGGCGATTTTTGTAGGTCAGTTGCTCTTTAAAGTATTCCAGTCCTTCACCGTTGATCCGGTCCAGGTCACTTTGCAAAAGCATATAAGCGCGATGATAAAAATCTGCAGACGGGTTGTTCCATTTTATAAATTCCATCTGAATGTTCAGATCCATTTCATCATACAGCAACGTGCAAACCGATCTTTTACCATCCCGGCCGGCGCGTCCGATCTCCTGATAATAGGATTCCGGAGATCCGGGAATCTGGGCATGAATAACAAACCGGATATTTTCTTTATCGATGCCCATGCCAAAGGCATTGGTTGCCAGAACGATCTGATTATCCCTGCTCATAAACTGATCCTGTCGTGCTTTCCGTTTGGCCGCATCCAGATCGCCGTGATAAACCGTGTGTTTGATTCCGTTTTTATGCAGCAGCGCACTCATGCTTGTTAAATCTTTAATCAGTGAAAAGTAGACAATGCCGCTGCCCGGTGTTTCAGCAATCAGCCGGGTGACCGCGTCTGATTTTTCCGTTTCACCCCACAGCGATAGAACCTGCAGGTACAGATTCGGCCGGTCGATCCCTTCATGATAAACAGCAATTTCTTTCTCTTTGAGTCCGGCCTGCTTAATAATGTCTTTTTGCACATCCGGCGTTGCCGTGGCCGTAAGGGCGATGGTTGTCGGATTACCAAGCAGCGCGCGGAATTCTTCGATGCGGGTATAATCGGGACGAAAGTCATGTCCCCATTCACTGATACAGTGCGCTTCATCAACGGCCAGAAGATTTATCCGGCGCTTACGGATAATTTCAACGAAATCCTTTTTACGAAAGCGTTCAGGGGTGACATACAAAATTTTATAATGACCGTGCCGCAGATTTGCATACCGCAGTTCCCGTTCTTTTTTTGACAGGGATGAATTAACAAATGTGGCGTCAATGCCGCGTTTTTGCAAACCATCCACCTGATCCTTCATCAGGGCAATCAACGGGGAAATAACCAGGGTTAAGTTTTCAAAAATCAGTGCCGGTATTTGATAAAGCAAAGATTTCCCGGATCCGGTGGGCATTATGGCTAAAACCGAGTTCCCATTCAGTAAATCCAAAATAATTTCTTTTTGTTTCGGGCGAAACCTGTCGTACCCAAAATATTTTTTAAGCATTTTTTTTGCTGAATTATTTTTCATAGATATCCCAAAAGAACTTTTTACATAAAGTGAATGATGAATGAAGATTAAGATATTCTGATATAACTCTCTATGCAAAGAATAATTTCAATTTTATTTACCGCTCATTTTTGCTTTCTAAGATTTTATGTCGGTAATCTGGCACATGATGTGGAATTTTATTAAATTTTTCGGCTTAAATAGAGACATACTATAATGTAAGTTTAACAGATATACATAGCCGGGTAAATTAGATGATTTCACTCTTCATTTCAATGATCGTTTTGATAAATCCTTTTGCACTTTTCGTGTATTTGCTGCCTGTAATGAAAGATTTGACGCTGGGTGACTTTTTTAAAGTGCTTTTTAAAGCTTCAATCATTTCATTTTTCATTTTTGTTATTTTTTCGCAATTTGGCGAATATATTTTTGGTAACGTATTTTCCATTCAGTTTGAGTCCTTCCGGATTTTCGGCGGGCTGGTAATCGTCATTATGGCGCTTGTATTTATTATCCAGGGCAAAAGATCTTTTATCACCCTGAAGGGTACGCTTGATGACCTGGCTTCGGAAATTGCCATGCCCTTTCTTGTGGGCGCCGCAACCATCTCAATCAGCATTCTGATCGGTAAAAAATTTTCGTTTATTGAATCGGTGCTCATCATTGGCGCTGCATTGCTGGTAAACTACGGCACCATTGTGGCTCTGGTCGCTATTAAAGAAAAAATGCCTTCTTACAAAATGAAAGTGGCCTTTGAAAAGTTCTTAATTTACCTGTTGCGTATCAACGGTTTTCTTATCGGCGCAATCGGGGTTGATATGACCATTGTCGGGATCAAGAATGTAATATTGTTATAAAATTACCCATACCTGGAAATGGTTAATTTACTGAAAGGAGACAGCATGCAAAGCCATCCGGTAACCTTTGAAATCGATTACGCGGGACAATCCGACCGTGTAACCGTTTTTTTCAGAATTTTTCTGGCCATTCCTGTTTTAATTATTCTGGCCCTTTTATCCACACCCGGTTATGAAACAAAGACCGGCTCCCAGGAATATGAGTACTTCCATTCGCTCGGCATCGTATTTCTGCCGGTTTTGTTAATGATTTTATTTAGACATAAGTATCCCAAATGGTGGTACGACTGGAACGTGGCTCTGGTGAAATTTTCGATGCGCGTGAGCGCCTATGTTTTATTTCTGCGCGATGAATACCCCTCAACAGACGAAGAACAGGCCGTACATCTTGCAATTCCCTATCCGGATGTTAAAAATGACCTCAATCGCTGGCTGCCGCTGGTGAAATGGCTGCTGGTCATTCCGCACATTATTGTGCTGGTCTTTTTATTTGTCGGCGTCATTTTTTGTACGGTACTTAACTGGTTTATTATTTTGTTCACGGGCAGGTACCCCAAAGGCATTTTTGATTTTGTGGTGGGTACACTGCGCTGGACTTTACGGGTTTGCGCCTACGCGGTGCTTTTAACCACGGACGCATATCCGCCGTTTAGCTTGGATGCGTAGCAGTTAAAATAAAATGTAAAATTCCCGAAAAAATATTTGACAACAACCTTATTGCCTTTTATATTCTACACAGAGGTAGTAATAAGATGAAGTTTAACAAAACAACCGAATATGCGATACGCGTGATGGTTTTCCTGGCCGATCACAAAGACGAACGCTACTCCGTCAATCAGTTGCACCAGATTCTGAAAATACCTTATAAGTATTTAGGCAGACTGATGCACAAGTTGTCGGCTGCCGGACTGGCGCATGTAACCCAGGGAAAGCAGGGCGGTTATCGCATATTTCAGGATTTATCGCGCATTTACCTCTATGAGATCGTCGGTGTTGTAGAGGGACTGGAAGACTACCAGCGCTGTGTGCTCGGATTTCCGGAATGTTCGTCGGAAAATCCCTGCTCGCTGCATCATATCTGGATAGAACGACAGGAATCGATTAAGGAAATGATTTACAACACGACACTGGCTGATCTAAAGGGCGATGCAAATACGAAGTATTAAATAGTTCCATCCTGCCGCAAGGCATCCCGCGCGGGCGGGACAAGAGGGGAAACACAAATTCCTGTCCGACGGAGGGGCTATTCCGCCCGCGCGGAACGCCTTTGGTGGGGGTGGGTCTCCAATGGCAACGCACTTAATGGAAAGAGTAATGAATTATCTTTAGGTATATTTTATGTGACTTTTAAAAATCGGGTACAGAAACAACCCACCCCTTGCCGTAAGGCACCACTTTGTGGTAATCCCCTCCCGAGAGGGGAAAAGAGGAAATTTTTTTGGATTAAAATACTATAACGAAGTAGCATTTAAAAAGGACGTGTTTTATGAGTGAAATTATTAATAACCGGCAGCAGCGTATCGACATTATGAAGGGTCTGATCCGACAATTGCATGCCGGTGCCACCGAAGATAAAATAAAAAATCAACTGGAAACCATTCTCGGTGAGGCGGATTATTCGGATGTTTTCCTGATGGAAATCCAACTCATGGAAGAAGGTATTCCGCAGGAGAGTATCCAGCAGTTGTGCGATACACACACCCGCGTGCTCAAAAAGCAACTCGACCTGCAGGAAACGCCGGATACCACACCCGGTCATCCCGTGCACACCATGGTCCGGGAAAACAGGGCGCTGACCGAAAACACGCAAAAAACTCAGTATCTGATTGAACAGATCAATCAATTAAAAGATGATGCCGATGCCCTGCCGCTGATGCGTGAGATTCAACAGCATCTGAACGACCTGATGGATGTGGACAAACACTACCGGCGCAAGGAAAATCTACTGTTCCCGTATTTCGAAAAAAATGACATGCCCGGTCCGCCAACGGTAATGTGGGGTAAACACGACGAAGTACGCGAACTGCTCAAAGGCACCATCGAAGCCCTGCAAAAAATTGATAACATCGGCGGCGCCGAAGCTAAAGCTTTTTGCCTTTTCGCTGTCAAACCGGCGGCAGAAGCGGTTGATGACATGATTTACAAAGAAGAAAAAATCCTTTTCCCGACCGCGCTCGATCTGCTGACCGAACAGGATTGGTACGAAATTTATATCCAGAGTGATGAAATCGGCTATTGCTTGTACGTCCCGGAATTCGAATGGACGCCCGAGGGTGGTTTTCATAAAGAGATAAAAAAAGTAGCCGCACAGTCAAACCGCATACAGATGCCCACAGGCAGCTTTGAACTGGAAGAGCTGATCAGCGCATTTACTACGATGCCGTTCGATCTGACTTTTGTTGATAAAAATGATACAGTGCGTTATTTCAGTCCCGGGGCTGACCGCATTTTTGACCGTTCGCGGGCCATCCTGGGACGCAAAGTGCAATACTGCCATCCGCCGAAGAGCGTAAATATCGTCAATCAGATAATCGCCGATTTTAAATCGGGCGAGCAGGATCGCGCCCGTTTCTGGATCAATTTAGGGCCGCGGTTTATTTACATTACCTATTACGCTCTGCGCTCGAAAAACGGCGATTATCTCGGCACACTGGAAGTGACGCAGGACCTGACCGAACTGCGTAAACTCGAGGGTGAACAAAGGCTGCTGAACTATGAAGGTTAATCAAATAAAATAAATTGAAAACTGGCCCCTTTTTAAATGGGGAAATGCAATATTTAACGCAAACAATGAGAATGACAAATTAAAATAAATCCGAAAGGAAGATAGATATGAACATTACGCCAAGCACCAAATTATTCGACCTGCTGGCCGAGTATCCGGCCCTGGAAGAGAAAATTATCGGCATTGCACCGCCTTTTAAAAATCTCAAAAATCCGGTGCTGCGTCGTACGGTTGGAAAACTGGCCACCCTGGAAAAAGTGGCCCTTATCGGCGAGCTGGATGTTAATGAATTTCTAAACACACTGCGCCGGGAGGTGGGTCAGGATGAAATCGGCGCCGAGGATAAACCGCAAATTTCCTGGCGGAAAGACGACCCGGACTGGATCAAAGCGAAGCCGGCGGAGATTGTGGACGGCACCGAAATGCTCAGCCGGGGCATGCATCCGCTGAGTCTTATCAATGAAACCATGCAAAATCTGAAAACAGGGCAACTTGTGCTCCTGAAAACCAATTTCAAGCCGCTGCCTTTGATAGAGGCCATGGAAAAACAGAACTACACGGTTTACTCAAAAACCGATGAACAGGATTCTGATCAACATTTTACTTTCTTTCGAAAATAAGAAAGCGCAGGGATATCATGAATCGTACAGAATATTTAAGAACGCTTTCCTGGGAGCACCACGACGGATTGGTCGTTGCCTTTCGCCTGCAGCAGGGTATAAATAAAAATGCCGACCCGGCAACAATGCGCAAATATATACTACATGTCTGGGAAACGGCCCTGAAGCACCACTTCTGGCAGGAAGAAAAAGTGCTTCCCCCGCAGCTTGAGTCAAACGACAGGGGCCGGGAATTACTGCACCGGATGTCCGATGATCATCAGTTTTTTCGCGAGCTCATCGATCAATTGAACAAAAAAAACAGTCCCGACTTGAAACAGATTCAGGAATTTGCCGATCGTCTGAACCGTCATATCCGGTTCGAAGAACGGGATTTGTTTCCATTTCTCGAAGAGAACCTGGCGCATGACCGCCTGGAAAGCATCGGACAATTTTTAAATGATAACCATGAAAAACCGGACAAAAACTGGTCCGATGCATTCTGGGAAACGAAGCATTAACCAAATCTAATTAAATCAGAAAGTTTAATATTGAGTTGAGGACATATCATGCATTTTAGTAATAAACGACTGTGGATTGCACTAATTATTGTACTGCTGGTATCGTTCAGCATTTTGGGTTATTTCGGCAGGGAAATTTACCGCCAGGCGCCGCCGATCCCGGATCAGGTTGTGACCGAAGACGGTACTGTGTTATTTAGTGGTCAGGATATCAAGGACGGTCAGAACGTCTGGCAGTCCATGGGCGGACAGGAGGTCGGTTCAATTTGGGGACATGGCGCTTATGTGGCTCCGGACTGGACGGCGGACTGGCTGCACCGTGAAGCGGAATACCTGCTCAACCGATGGGCACAACAGGATTTTGCCAGTTCGTTTGATCAATTGGAAGCCGAAAAACAGGCGGCTTTAAAAGCCCGCCTGCAAAAAGAATTACGCACGAATACCTACGACGAGCGTACTGAAACACTCTTTATTTCAAATATCCGCGCGGATGCCTACCGCGAGATCAGCGGCCACTATGCCGGACTGTTCGGCAATGATCCGAACCTGGCCGATCTGCGGGAGGCTTATGCGATTCCGGCTAACAGCATTAAAGATCCGGGCCGCCAGGATAAAATGAATGCGTTCTTTTTCTGGGCGACATGGGTTTGCGTTACCGAGAGGCCGGGCAGTGACATCACTTACACGAATAACTGGCCGCCCGAAGAGCTTGTCGGCAACGAACCCACCGGAAATATCATTATCTGGTCCGTAATCAGTTTCGTGTTACTTTTGGCGGGGATCGGCGCGCTGGCCTGGTATTATGCCGTTATCCGTTCCAGAGAAGAGGAGCCCGCAGCGGCGCCGGCGAGTGATCCGTTACTCAATTTAAAGCCCACACCATCCATGAAAGCGACTTTGAAATATTTTTGGATTGTGACCGCACTGATGGTTGTCCAGGTGATGCTCGGTGCAACAACCGCACACTACGGTGTCGAAGGCGGCGGGCTGTACGGCATTCCACTGGCCAAGTGGCTGCCCTATTCGGTGACCCGAACCTGGCATGTGCAGCTTGGTATTTTCTGGATTGCCACGGCCTGGCTGGCAACCGGCTTATTCATCGCACCGGCGGTATCCGGCAAAGAACCGAAATATCAGCGTGCCGGGGTTAATTTTCTGTTCGTTGCACTTTTAA
>CAYXRA010000054.1:0-25761 GCA_964467525.1 uncultured Calditrichaceae bacterium | reverse complement strand
CCCTTCGCCCCTCCCCCGATGAATCGGGGGAGGGGTTGGGGAGAGGGTTCTTCTCCCACTCCCGCCCGGCTGGGGTTGCCCCAAAGGGGTGCCTGTGGCAGGTGGCTTGCGCCAGGGTGGGGATTTTAAACAGATGAAATAAATTAAGAAAACTGAAAAAGGATAAACGAAAATGATAAAACGCGTTTGTGCATTTTGTGCTTCCAGTAACCGGATCGCCGCCCACTTTACAAAAGCGGCACGGAAACTCGGGGGCATATTGGCTGAAAATCAAATTACCGTGGTTTGCGGCGGCGGTTCAGTGGGACTCATGGGCGCATTAACCGATGGCGCGCTGGCCGCGGGCGGGCAGGTAGTCGGAGTGATTCCCAAATTCATGGTCGACCTGGAATGGGCGCATCAAAAGGTCAGTGAGCAGCAGGTGGTTGAGACAATGGCCGAGCGCAAGGCAAAGATGATCGAAGGCACCGATGCCGTTATCGCTCTGCCAGGCGGCACCGGCACCATTGAAGAACTCTTCGAAGTGATTTCACTGAAACGGCTGGGCATCTATCTCAAACCGATCGTTATCGTTAATACCGCCGGATTTTTCGATCCGATCATCGATTATCTGGATCGCTGCATTACGGAGCATTTTATGGATCCCCGGCATCGCAATATCTGGCAGTTTGTCAATGAGCCGGAAGCGGTGTTGCCGGCGATTGAAAACGCGCCTTTTTGGAATAGTCATTCGCGTCATTTTGCCGCGTTAAAATAAAAAGGGGATATATCATGACACGCGTTATCGTAATACGTGAAATAGAAGCAAATCCCGAACTTGTATTCAAAACAATCAATGATTTTGAAAATCTGCCGCAAGTAGTTCCGGAGATTGATACAATTAAATTTTTATCCGAAATGAAAAGTGGAGTCGGTACGCGATTCAGGGAAACGCGCATCATGAAAGGAAAACCTTCCGCCACCGAATTGGAAGTTGTTGAATTTGAGAAAAATAAACGTCTGCGTATTATTGCCGATAGTCACGGCACGCTGTGGGATTCAACCTATAGCCTCAATGATCTTGAATCCGGGTGTGAACTGATCCTGACTATGGATGCAAAAGCACACAGGCTGCTGCTTAAAATGCTCAACCCGTTGTTTAAGCATCTGTTCAAAAAAGGACTGAAAAACCACATGGATGCCGTAAAACGCTATTGTGAGCAGGTTTCCGGCGACAGGTAATCAGAATAGATTAGGTAATATTTTTCTGTCCTATTCATAGCAACGGGGATTTTTTTTTGATTCGAAACGATTATATCATGCGCATGATCGAGCAGTTCGCCGCGGCCTTGGGCCGGATTCTGTTTAATAAAAAAACGCAGCAGACCGAACAGATACAGGATCTGCTCAATCAGTCGGCGAAGCAATTTTTAGGTTTGGACCTGGAATTGCTGCACAACATGTCCGTTGACGATATCCGGGTATTGTTTGATATTAACGACAATCCCGATTTAAGCCGTTATTTCATCGCTGCGGAAGTGTTAAGAACGGAAGCGGAGTTAATGGATGATCCCGAAAAAAATAAATCAATTATTTATGATAGTTTTCTTAAAGCATTTACGCTTTATTATAAGGCGCTGCAGGGTATCGCGGATTTACGGACCGATGATAATTTCAAAAAAATGAATGCGTTGGTTTCTTATTTGCGTAATTATCATCTGTCAGCGGATCTAAAAATTTCTATAATGAAATATTATGAATTAGCCGGTGATTATGCGGATGCCGAGAATGTGTTGTATGAATTGCTAGAAGAACCGGATATACATATTCTGGCAGAGGCACGTGGATTTTACCAGCGTCTTTTGAAAAAAAGCGACAGCGAACTGAATGCCGGTAATTTGCCGCGCAGCGAGATTCTCGAAGGCCTGGAAAAAATCAGGCTGCATGAATGAAGCGGTTACCCATCCCTTTTCAGTGCCAGCTCTTAATCCGGCAATTCGTTAATTAAATCGCCTCCATTCCTGAATATTTTCTTTGCCTGTTGTGATACATTTTAGTATACTCATATTTTTTATCAAACATCAATCAAAAGAGAAAATGGCTTTTATGAATTACAGGGTTGAATTATTACGCTATCTGGGGTTGGGTACCTTTGTCGTTGTTGATCTGGAAACAACCGGTATCGATCCCGAAAAAGATGACATCATTGAAATCGGCGCCATTAAATATATCGATGGTAAAGAGTCGGACGCCTTCGAACAACTGGTCAATCCCGGCCGCCCGATTCCCGAATTTATCCGACGTTTAACGGGCATTTCCGATGACGACGTGGCCGATAAACCGAAGATTGATGCGGTGTTCGACCGACTGGATCGCTTTATTGATAAGGCGCCGTTCGTTGGGCATCAGGTTAATTTTGACGCTTCCTTTCTTGAGTTTCACTATCGCAAAACACATAATGATTTCCATAACTGGGATAACCATCTGTTGCGTTTTAAATATCTTGAAAACACCCGTCTCGATACCCTGTTCCTGGCCCGTATTTTTATGCCGTTTATGGCTTCGTTCAAACTGACGGATATGGCCAAAGCAATCGGTCACGATCTGGAAAATGCCCATCGCGCCGTCGAAGACGCCCGTGCTACGGCACAGTTGTTTATGGTTCTGGTTGACCGCGCGCTGGCTGTGGATAATTCTGTTCTGATCAATGCCATTAATTTACTGTATCCTAATTCGGTGAGGGCCAAATCATTTTTTAAACCGGTATTGGATTTTAAAAAAGCCAATAATATCACAATAACCGATACGACGCTGCTTGATGATGTGACCAATGCCCAGCAGTTTTACAATGTTATCGGCGAGCAGGATGACAAAAACTATGCGATAGCGGACAGGGATGAACTGCAACTGGTCGATTCCGCTGAAATTGAAGCCTACTTCACGGAAACGGGCCGGCTGGCCAATCTGATCAAAACCTACGAATTACGCGATCCCCAGCAGAATATGGCCGTCTCGGTTGCCGAAGGTTTTAATGAATCACAATTCGTGGTCGCCGAAGCGGGCACCGGTACAGGTAAGTCGATGGCTTATCTGATCCCGGCGATCGAATGGGCGGTGAAAAACCGCCATGCCGGACAGAGGGTAATCGTCTCAACGAATACGAAAAATTTGCAGGAACAGTTATTTTTCAAAGATATCCCGATGCTGTATTCGGCCAGTGGAGGGAAGTTTACGGCAGCGATCCTCAAAGGCCGGGCCAACTATCTATGCCTGGACAAATGGCATACCATGATGACCGATATGAATCAGCGTATTTCGCAGCAGGAGCGCAGCCGCATTATTCCGCTGGTACTTTGGGTACAGCAAACCCGCACCGGCGATATTGCCGAGAACAGCGGTTTCCAGATCGAACGCAATATCGGGCTATGGTCCAAGTTAATCGCAGAGCAGTCCTACTGTCCCGGGCGGTCCTGCAAATATTACGACGATTGCTTCCTGATGAAAGCACGTGAAAACGCCCGTAAGGCAGATCTCGTTATTATCAATCATTCCCTGTTATTTTCGGATCTGGTATCGGGTCATGCCGTAATCGGTGAATTCGATAATCTGATTATAGATGAAGCCCATAATATCGAAAAAACCGCATCAGACTACCTGGGCACAGGCGTGAATTTCTGGTCGTTCAGAAATATTTATCACCGGCTTTATGAAGAAGAGCCCAAGCGCACCGGCCTGCTTCAGCAACTGGATTACCGGCTCAACCGCGGCGCGGTCAGTGAAGATGAGCGGAACCATTTGTATCAGTTAAGCAATACCCTCAAACAGGCCAGTAAAAATCTTAAAGAAAAAGTGCTCATCTTTTTTAATGAATTCAGCCGTACCCTGCGTGCAAAATATATCAGCAATGCGGCGCAGGGTCAGGAAGAAAGCCGCGTCCGCTATCATCAGAATTTTCGGTTCTTCAAAAGCCTTTACATGGAAATCGATGCGATTGAGGAAAATCTGGGCGCCTGTATCAATACGCTGACTAAACTAAATAAACGACTCAGCCATATTAGGGCCAAATCATTTGAATTCCAGGATCAACTCAGCCGCGAGCTGCTGGCCCTGCAGGAATTACTGCTGGGGTTAAAAAAAGACTTTGCATTTTGCATTGCCTCCAACCAGGAACAGTTTGTCTATTGGCTGGATATTCCCAGGGATCCGCTGAGTAATAATATCGGATTGAATGCAGTCCCGCTTAATATCGGTGAAGTACTGAAAAAACATTTGTGGGATAAGTTGAAAACGGGCGTCTTTTCTTCGGCCACTCTGGCGGTCAATAATAATTTCGATTATTTCCTGTCGCGCACCGGACTGGATTTAATTGATCCGGATAGAATTGATACGCAGATTCTCGGCTCAAATTTCGATTATGAAAAACAGATGTTTCTGGGTATCAGCGATTATTTGCCTGATCCGCGCAATGACCAATTTGCAGCGGCCGTGGCCAACAGCATCAAGGAGCTGCACGCCCGCCATAAAACCGGTATGCTGGTGTTATTTACCAATTACAGTATGCTTAACTGGGTTTATGAAACCCTGAAACCGCACTTCACCGCCGAGCGTATTCTGCTGCTGGCCCAGGGCAAAAGCGGCAGCCGCACCAATATCATCAATCAGTTCCGCGAAAACAACGACTCGGTTTTGCTGGGAACGGATAGTTTCTGGGAAGGCGTGGATGTGCCGGGTAAAGCGCTGGAAGTGCTGTTTATTCCCAAACTGCCCTTTGGCGTGCCCACCGAACCGCTGGTGGCGGCGCGCATGGAGGATATTAAAAAGCGCGGCGGGAATCCCTTCTTCGAATACTCAGTTCCCGAGGCCATTCTGAAATTTCGCCAGGGAATTGGTCGTCTGATTCGCAGTAAGAGCGATATCGGGGCGGTGATTGTTGCCGATAACCGGTTGAGCCGGATGCAGTATGGTCAGCAGTTCGTGAATAGCCTGCCTGTTGCCGGCGACGTTTATTTTGATGAAAAAAGTATGCTCGATGCGCTTGTGGATTGGTTCAATGAAAAGAATGAAAATTAGTTTAAGCAATCGCTGGATTGCAGGCGTAATCTATTGAAAGGAAAATCCATGGGACGGCAGAAGCTGGTCATCGATGAGAAGGATCTGACATTTGAAGATATCCGTTTTTTTCTTATAGCAAATCCGCAAGTTGAAGTCAGTGCGGAAAGTATCCGAAAAATTGAATCAAGCCGCAAGATTGTCACTGATGTGATTAAGGATGAAAAAGTTGTGTACGGCGTTAATACCGGTTTCGGGAAGTTTGCCGATGTTCGTATCGAAAAAGAGCAGACTGCCGACCTGCAGCGCCGACTGGTGTTGAGTCATGCCGCCGGCGTCGGTGAGCCGATGCCTGAAGCAATCGTACGCCTGATGATGCTGCTGAAAGTAAAAAGTCTGTCCCAGGGATACAGCGGCGTGCGGCTGGAGGTTGTCCGCCAGTTAATCGACCTGCTGAATCACCAGATTACGCCATTCGTTCCAGCAAAAGGATCGGTGGGCGCCAGCGGCGATCTGGCGCCACTGGCGCACATCGCGATGACGATGATCGGAGAAGGGCAGGTGCTGAAAAAAGAAACGGATCATTTTCACAGGATCGATGCTGGAAAGGTGTTAACAGAATCAGGTCTCAAACCGCTGCAACTGGCCGCCAAAGAAGGCCTGGCCGTAATCAACGGCACCCAGGCCATTCAGGCTTATGGCATCCTGAGTATTTTACAATCCGTCAATCTGATCAAAACCGCCGACGTGATCGGCGCCATGAGTCTGGAAGGTTTGCTGGGCACGTTAACCGCTTTTGATCCGCGCATACAGGAAGTGCGCCGCCATCCGGGTCAGGCGGCGGTGGCTGAAAATTTCAGAAGGATTCTGGAAAACAGCCAGATTGTCGATTCCCATAAATTTTCCGATCATAAAGTGCAGGATGCTTACAGCCTGCGTTGCATCCCCCAGGTGCATGGCGCGGTCAGAGACGGCATCCGGCATGTCAGGGAAGTATTTTTTAGAGAAATGAACGGCGTATCCGATAATCCGCTTATCTTTCCCGATAATAAAGATATTCTTTCCGGCGGAAATTTTCATGGGGCGCCGGGGGGCCTGGCAGCGGATTATCTTGGGATTTTAATGGCTGATCTGGCATCGATTTCAGAACGGCGCATCGAGCATATGCTTGACCCCGCGGTTAGTGAAATGGCCGGATTTCTCACCGAAGACGGCGGACTGAATTCCGGTTTTATGATTGCCCATGTAACCGCCGCCTCGCTGGTCTCGGAAAATAAAGTGCTGACCCATCCGGCGAGCGTCGATTCAATGCCCACGTCCGCCAACAAAGAGGATCATGTCAGCATGGGCGCCCATGCCGCCCGCAAGGCTTTGGAAATTGTTGAGCACGCTGAGTATGTGCTGGCTATTGAATTGTTGTGCGCCTGTCAGGCACTTGATTTAAGGGTGCCGTTACAGCCTTCAGCGGTTACCGGGCGGGTGCTCGACGAAGTCCGTTCTCAAATTGCCCACTGGAAGGAAGACCGCTACATGCACCGTGATATCTTGAAAGCGAGAAACATGATTAACGAAGGCAGAATCGTCCAGGCGGCAGAATCTGTTGCGGGCAAACTCGACTAAACGATTAATGAAATTGTCGCTCAATGTCTATGTTAAAATAAAAGCAAAGCTGAATTACTGAGCGGTTGAGATAATGGCAATTTTAACGTAATTTAAGTAAAACGAAATTGTTCCGGTAGTAGACGGTAACGGTAAAGTAAAAAAGAAAAATAAATTTTTTGCGCAGGAATTTAAAATTGCAAAAGTTAATTACCCGTCAGCATATACTCGATTTTTCCAAATCAGGCGCATCGGTTTATTATATCGCCCCGAAAACCACAATAACGCCTCTGGCCGCGGATACAGCCAAAGATCTGGGCATCAGATTCGAACCTGCCAAACAGGATAGTTCAGACGACTGGTTGAAAGAAAAATTCATCAATGTCTATCCGGCGCGGGTTGTCGCCGTCGCTTCCGATCACGGCGGCTTTGCTTTGAAACAGGAGTTGGTTACCTATCTGCGTTCGCAGGAATATATTGCCCACGATCTGGGGCCGGCCAATGACCGCCCCTGTGATTATCCCGATTATGCCTTCAAGGTGGCCGGCGCGGTTGCGGAAGGGAAGGCCGACCGCGGCATTATGATCGACAGTATAGGTATCGGTTCGGCCATGGCCGCCAATCGCGTTCCGGGTATTCTGGCTGCCAAATGTAATAATATTATGGAAGCGCACAGCGCCCGAGAGCATAACTATGCCAACGTGCTCACCCTCGGCGCAAAAATAATCGGCGTCGATATGGCTAAAGAAATTACCCGCATATTTCTTGAAACACCCGGTGGTGCGGAGCGTCATGTGAAACGCATCAAAAAAATCCTGCGGTACCAATCTTAGTGCTGAAGAGGCACAATTCAATATCCTTCCGCCTTTTATCCGGCATATCTTTTCGGCATAAAGTATATTAATTTTTCCACCAGCTTATCATTTCATTTAAAATAACGAATATAAAGACAGACTATATTGGAGTTAAACCGCGGCACACGTGTTTGCTCTAAATCACTTATTTCAAGGTGAAATAAATAAAATGCAATAAAAGTATAAAATAATTTTCAAAAACTCTTAATATGTATTATATTGCGCAGGTTGTTAATTAAATAAAGCAGAATATGCAATATAACAAACACACTAAATTAATGGAGGGTATATGAGCAGAGATGATATTCTAAAGACCTTGGGGGATGAGGACGTAAAATTTCTACGTTTGCAATTCACGGATATTTTTGGCGTGAACAAAAATGTGGAAGTGCCTCATTCCCAATTTGAAAAGGCGCTTGACGGGGAAATATTATTTGACGGGTCTTCGATTGAAGGATTTTCACGCATCGAGGAGTCGGATCAGTTACTGCTGCCGGACTATCCGACATTCCGGGTTTTGCCCTGGGAATACCGGCATGGAAAAATTGCCCGTATTATTTGTGATATCAAGAATCCCGATGGCAGCACATTTGATGGCTGTCCGCGTTCGGTGCTGAAAAAAATCGTCGATAAAGCCGGTGAAATGGGATACGCAATGAATGCCGGTCCTGAAGCGGAATTTTTTCTGTTTATGCGTGATGAAAACGGCGTCGCAACGCCAAGTACGCACGATTCGGCAGGCTATTTCGATCTGGCGCCCATCGACCTGGGTGAAGAAGCGCGCCAGGAAATGGTGAATGTTTTACATAAATTAGGATTTGAAGTTGAAGCGGCCCATCATGAAGTGGCGCATGCCCAGCATGAAATTGATTTTAAATATGAAGACGCTTTGGTCACCGCGGACAATGTTGCGACATTTAAATATGTCGTGCGTAAAGTCGCACAAAAATACGGCCTTCATGCCACATTTATGCCCAAACCGATTTACGGAATTAACGGATCGGGTATGCATACACATGTTTCATTGTTCAAAAATGGAGAGAATGCTTTTTATGATGTAACGGCTGATTTTCAGCTCAGCAACACCGCGCGGCAGTTTTTGGGCGGTTTGCTGAAACATTCAAAAGCATTTGTCGCTATAACCAATCCGCTGATCAATTCGTATAAACGGCTTGTGCCCGGTTATGAGGCCCCGGTTAATATCGCCTGGTCTTTGCACAACCGCAGTCCGATGATTCGTGTTCCGGCGAAAAGGGAAAAAAGCACCCGGGTCGAGCTGCGCGTCCCCGATCCATCCTGCAATCCTTATCTGGCTTTGGCTGTGATACTGGCCTCCGGACTGGACGGCATCGAAAATGATATCGTTTCGCCCGAGCCGGTAAATAAAAATATTTTTACTATGAGTCAGCGTGAAAAAGGGCGCCTGAAAATTGAACCGCTGCCAGCCAATTTACTCAAAGCGATTGAAAACCTGGAAAAGAGTAAACTGATGCGTGAGGTATTGGGTGATCATATCTTTTTCCATTTTATTGAGGCTAAAAAACAGGAATGGAACAATTACATATCGCAGGTGCACCAGTGGGAGCTTGAGCGTTACCTCAGTTATTATTAATCATTTTGGATGTATACTTGCCGCGGCGTCACAGGTCGCGGCATTGTTATTTTATCCGTATCAGGTCAGAAAAAAAAATTCTCACGTTATAAAAATAATATCCATTGCATTTTCGTTTCACATACCTTAATATCTAACCAACACTTAAAAAAGGAGGTAACATGGCAGCAGAATTAAATGATATCAGAAGAATTCTGGCCGATGCCCGTGCCGAACTACAGTCCAAGCCTAATGTTGTTGCAACAGGAGTCGGTTTTAAAATGACCAACGGCAAAAAAACCGGCGAACTGGCGCTGATTTGTTCGGTTGACAGGAAAAAGGCCAAAAAGAATTTATCCGAGAACGACCTGATACCCTCTTCGATTCAAAATATTCCGACCGATGTATTTCCCAGTGGTGGATTTTATGCATTGCAGGATCCTACCCAACGCTATCGTCCGGCGCCGGGCGGCGTCAGCATCGGACACATTTTTATCACTGCCGGAACGCTGGGCTGTCTGGTGCAGAAAAATGGTAAGAAGTTCATTCTGTCGAATAATCACGTATTGGCCAACAGTAATGATGCTGATATTGGCGACGCCATCGTACAGCCCGGTCCGACGGACGGCGGCGATTATCCCGAGGACTGGATTGCCAAACTCAGTGAATTCATCCCGATACATTTTGAGAACGGCAATGGCGGCAGCACCTGTCCCTTTGCCAATGCCGCCGCTTCCGCTCTGAACGGCATTGCGGCGATGATTGGCAGTAAGACGCGGCTCAAACCACAGCGCTCAATGGCACAAGCCGAAGAAAACAAAGTGGATTGCGCCATTGCCGAACCGAATGACCCTAATGACGTCAATAAAGAAATTATGCAGATAGGTACCATCCAGGGGGTGGTTGAGGGCGCCCTTGGTATGGAGGTTAAAAAAAGCGGCAGAACAACCAGTCTGACGCAGGGAACCATCGAACAGATAGATGTTACTGTTCAGGTCAGCTACGGCAGTAATAAAGTAGCTACCTTTGTGGATCAGTTGATGACCGGTAACATGAGCGCCGGCGGCGACAGCGGATCGGTGGTGCTCGATATGGATAACAAAATCTGCGGATTACTTTTTGCCGGCAGCAGCTCCAGCACAATCCTGAGTCGCATCCAAAATGTGTTCGATGCCCTGCAGGTTACCTATGTCTGATAGTTAGGATTGAAATGCTTGCTAAGGTTAAGAAAATTAAAGAAAAATATGAAAGCCAGTGGCTGGCGCTGGACAATGTCATCAGCGTCGGCATTGGCCTTTCGAGAGATGATCTGCCAGCCATCATCGTATCCGTAACCGGGATCAATCAGAAAATAAAAGACCGGATACCGGAGGAAATTGATGATGTGGATGTAATTATCCGGTTGACTGACCAGTATCGGGCATTGTGATTTCATCTGAATTTGAAGCAGAAATATTTATTTTCCATTACCGGGCTTACAGACCGGCCCTGATAGATAAAATAAAATTTCTTCCCGGTGCGGCAATACCGGAGCTATACGGTCGGTAGCGCTGATCGGTGATGTTTTCCAGCGCCGCACTTACGGATAAATAATCCGTAAAACGGTAAAGCGCCTTAAAATTAATCGTATACCAGCGGGGCGAATGGGGATTGCCGTCTTCATCCTGAGCATAGATATGCGTTTTACCCTTTTCTTCTTCAGGCATTTCTGAAAAGGATTTTCCTCCGCTGTAAGCAGCATAGAACTGCATGTGCAAATTCGTTGCCGTATAGCTCAGCCGTGATACCCCAAACCAGGGCGGCGCATGTCGTGCCGGACTAACCGCGCCGCTTTCCATTTCTTCCTCGCCCTTTTGGAAATTAAATTCCGAAGTGATTGAGAATCCCCGGGGCAGTTTTAATTCGGCGCCGGCCTGAATACCGTAAACCTGACCTGAACCGGCATTCTGAACGGCCTGAACCCGGCTCAGTTCGCCATCATACAAAATGCTGTCACGACCGTTCAGGGCAAAGTCGCGACGCACCAGGGCGTTATCCAAAAGCGTGTAATAGGCAGAAAAATCAATCTTTACAAAATCATCAAATATTCTGGATAATCCCAAATCGGCGTTATAGGCATACTCGGCTTTCAGACCGGGATTGGGCACAACCACCGCGCCCGGCTCGGAATCAAAAATTTTACCCATATCATCCACATTCGGCGCGCGGAAGGCTGTGGCCAGGTTTGCGCTGAGAACCCAGTCATTTTGCGGACGATAAACCAAGCCCATACTCCCGGTTAAAGCGCCGTTATTTAAAGTCGCTTTGCTGAAGGGGAGTGGGTAAAAGGTCGTGTCAAACCGGGCGTCAATTGTGAAATGATTGTAGCGCAGCCCGGTTTGCAGCGTGGACTTTTCAGAAAAAGTATATTGATCGTTCAGATAAAAAGCATACGATCCCCAGGTTGACTGCGGATAGCGGCCCGGTCCCGGGAACTTTATACCCGAGTTAATATTTTCCGTTGTTCCCTTCGAGACAACCGCATTACCGACGATTTCCAGACCATAGAAGAACTTGTGTTTGAGTGTGAAGTTTTTTACGAAATCAATGTTTGCGGATAGAGCATCCACTTTTTCGTTGCGGATATTGCGTTCCATGCTGTTAATGTTGCGGCTGATCCGGCTTTCTTCGAAAAACTGATGAGCCAGGCGCAGATTAATCCGCTCAAAAAAACGGTTCGGATTGTTGTACTCAATTTTAAACTGATTCATCATCCATTTCTGCGGACCGTAGCGCCATTCGCCGTAGCGGGGCAGACCGTCTTTATAACGGATTTGTCTGTCATAGCGGGCATAATCAGACGTTTCAGAATAATGAAAACCGTAATACATGTCCCATTTTTGTGAAGGGCGAAAGCGCAGTTTTTGCATCATATTAATTTGCGAATAGCCGGATGGACGCTGCACTTTCGGATCGTTGTTGGTAATGATTACATCCGTGCTGTCCTGATGCTGAACATAGAACGGGCGCAGATATTCGGCCGGCCCGTGCGAACCCATTTTTAAATCTTCGAAATCATTGGCGCTGATGCTGCTGATTAGCGCCCATTTCTTCCAGCCCAGATTGATATGAAAATGCCCGGTTTTTTCTCTGTTTGCCGCGGCGTAGCGGCTTACGCCCGAAGCGTTGATCAAAAGATCATCGGACAATGAGAACTGAGGCTTCAGTGTCCGGAAACTCATCACCCCTCCGATCGCATCACTGCCGTAAATCACGGAGCCAGGTCCGAACAAAACTTCGGTCTTTTCGATGGCAAACGGATCAAGTGAAATTACATTCTGGATGTTGCCGCTGCGAAAAATCGCCGTATTCATACGCACACCGTCAACAGTGTAGAGCAGACGGTTGGTTGCAAAACCGCGAATCATCGGACTGCCGCCGCCCTGCTGACTTTTCTGGATGAATACGTTACCGGTTACATTCAACAGGTCGGCCGCGGTTTGCGGATTATGCAGTTCAACGTCAATAGGATCGAGGGTAATTATTTTTGCCGGAATATCGTCCGCGGTCTGATTCCAGCGTGTAGCCGACACCACCACCTTTTCTGTGTTAAAAGGACTGGGGATCATGCGCAATATGAATGAAGCAGCTTTTAAGTCATTGTAACTTTTAATCTTCGTACGGTAGCCGAAGCGGTGTATTTCGATAATCTCCGCATCGCGAAAGGATGAAATGTCGGCCTTGCCTTCGGTATTGGTTGTGGCAAAGGCGCCGGTCCGCGGACTGAGCAGTGTAACCAGCTCCAGCGGCGTACCCGTTTCGTTATCCTCAATTGTAATAATCTGGGCATGAGAGATCGTAAATAGACCCAGCAATAAGCAGAATGCAGCAAATTTTTTCATTTCGGTTACCGTTTAAGTCCCGTTTCAGTTATCATCATCGTTTCAGCAAAATTATTCGCTTGAACAGATTCCTCCGGATGTTCGTTTCCGTTGTTTCTAAAGCCGTTAAATTTAAAAAATAAAAAATAAAATCAAAAAAAAATGGCGCTTAAATCTTTCACCGGGATACCATTTGCTATAAGGCGTTTAAATTTGCAAGAATAAATGCCGCTGCCCGGGATGCGTGGCAAAGCTGCCGTAGATAAATGGCTTGAGCTCATTTACGATAAAACGCAGGTAATGATCGGCGCGGGGTGGATATTTCAGATAATTTACAATCAGGCTGTCGCGAATTTTTTCCGGAATAAAGGTAAGTGCTTTCTGCGGAAAATATTCGGCATGCCTTTTTGCGCCGTTATTCCAGATGCCAACGACGATGGTTTGCATAATTTTCACGGCGCAGTGCATTTATTCGCTGTAAATCAGCGGATTCAGCGGTGTATCGATGATTTCACCGACACGGGCGCCGGGGCACCAAACTTTCCAGTCTTCTTTTTGATTTTCGTTGACCGGCTCCTGCAGGCGCATGTCCTTATCCATGTAAATCACGGTCATCGCCTTGCGGATTTTATCGGTGTTATTCGGACCGGCATGATGAAAGGTCCAGCCGTAATGAAAACTGACCTCGCCCGGGTCAAAGGATTCTTCGACATGCTCATAATCAGACTCCCGCAGTGCGGCCTTCAGTTTTTGTTCACTCTCATCGCTGATAGCCATATCACGACCTTCGGAAAAATGCTGGCTTTTGGCGGCAAAGGCCAGCGGTCCCATTTCAACAGGCGTTTCCTGCAGAGGCACCCAGGCTGTAACGCATTTTTCGGTAGCCAGGGGCCAGTAGTACTGATCGGCGTGCCAGGGCGTCAGTCCGCCGCCCGGTTCCTTGAACAAAGCCTGATCATGATAGAGACGCACACCATCGGTACCCAGTAAACGGGTGGCGATTTGCGCAAGCCGCTGACCAAAAACAAATTCTTTCACATTTTCTTCCTTCTGCCATAAATTGGCAATCTGGATAAACGCTTTATGATAGGTGCTGCGTTCTTCCATGGGCTGCAGACGATTATTCAACTCCACCACTTTACGGGTGATGTATGCGTCATAGTGATCCAGCAGATCTGCGGTAAATACGTATGGCAGTTTAACAAATCCGTTTTCCCTGAACTTGTCAATTTGTTTCTGTGATAAATTATATCTTTTGTTAAGTTTTTCTTTAATTGTGGCCATAATTGCTCTCCCGTTTTTATCATTTATTGTTTAGAATTTCATTAAATGATTGAGGCGTTTTAAAATAAAAACGGTTAAGCCAAAATTTTATTCCATTTCAAGAACGCGAACCAACTAACAATTTAGCGTTGTCCGGTAATGCGCATTTTTTATATATAAAGAAATACGAAAATTCAATACGTCTGTGTAATTCCGCAGAAATCATTAATCTAAGCGTTTTCAGTGTTAACTGAAATTCAATTTCGAAATATAGAAGTTGAATTGATCTTTTTCGGGATTGGGATCGCTAACCGGATCGGTATCGGACAGCGGTAGCATCGAACCCGATCCCGAGTCCGACGCCGATGGAACGCCGGGCTATCAATTTATTCACCCATCGGCAAGTAATCCTGCCTGCGACGGGAACAGGCTTCGTAATTAAGCATATATTACAAACATTACCTTTAAAATTTATTTGTGATGAATCGGATACATTATTTATTTTCTGTTGATTAAAATTCATCACAGGGAAAATTTACAATGCTGAATGAAAAATATAGACAATTATACAATCGACTTAAGAGAAGCATACCCGAATCTCACCTGTTTTCCGATGATTTAAGCACACTGGTCTTTGGAACGGATGCCAGTTTTTATCGCCGCATTCCGAAGCTGGTGGTTAAGGTGCATGACGAAGCGGAAGCGCAGACGGTGATTAAAAACTGTCATCAGATGAAGATACCCTTAACCATCCGTGCAGCGGGTACCAGTTTATCCGGCCAGGCTATTACCGATTCGGTACTCATGCTAATTATCAGCAGCGAATGGCGGCATTATGAGATTACCAAAGACGGCGGTACAATTACCCTGCAGCCAGGTGTTATCGGCGCCCAGGCCAATCGCTATCTGGCGCCGTACAAAAAGAAGATCGGACCGGATCCGGCATCAATAAACTCCGCCCAAATCGGCGGCATCGTTTCCAATAATGCCAGCGGGATGACCAGCGGCACTTTAGCCAACAGCTATCACAGTCTGCGCGGTATGCGGATCATATTTAACGACGGCACTTTGCTCGATACCCGCGATCCGGACAGTCGCCGGCAGTTTTTGGAACATAAAAAAGACCTTGTCGAACAAATTAAAAATCTTGCGGAAAAGACAAAAGACGATAAAGACAGCGCAGAAAAAATAACAGAAAAATTTAAAATCAAAAACACGACCGGATACGGCGTTAATTCGTTGCTTGATTTCGATGATCCGGTTGATATTATTGCCCATCTGATGGTCGGAGCGGAGGGCACACTCGGGTTTATTTCGCAGGTCACGCTCAGAACCGTGGATGATCCGCCGAAGCGGGCCGCGGGACTTGTCTTTTTTCCGGATATTGCCACGGCCTGCGCCTCAATCGCTATTTTGCGTCAATGTTGTGTCGGCGCTACCGAGCTGATGGATCGCGCCTCGCTGCGTGCCGTTGAAAACAAACCGGGCATGCCGGAATTTCTGAAAACACTTGACGGGAATGCCACGGCGCTTTTGGTAGAAACCCGGGCCAAGGATGAAAAAACGCTGCAAAAACAAATTAAGGAAATCGAAGATAAACTAGGCGAGACCGGATTGTTGCAGCCGTTGAACTTTTCTACCGATCTGAAAGCAATTACTGCCCTGTGGAATGTGCGTAAGGGTCTGTTCCCCTCGGTTTGTGCTAATCGCAAAAAAGGAACGACAGTTATCATCGAAGACATCGCCGTGCCCTATGCCCATCTGGCCAAAGCCATTGTGGAATTGCAGTCCCTGTTCGATAAATATCATTACAACGATGCCATAATCTGGGGCCACGCATTCGACGGTAACGTTCATTTTGTGCTGATCCAGAACTTTTCTGAATCCAGCGAAATTGAGCGCTATGAAAAATTCATACATGAACTGGTATCGATTGTGGTGGATAAATATAACGGATCACTGAAAGCCGAGCACGGTACCGGTCGTAATATGGCACCATTTGTGCAAAGAGAGTGGGGCAGTGCTATTTATAGTACGATGCGGGAAATCAAGAAAATATTTGATCCGGAGAACATCCTGAATCCCGGTGTGCTGATTAATGATGATCCGAAACTGCATCTCAAAGATTTAAAAACGATGCCTGAAGCGCATGACATTATCGACGACTGCATCGAGTGCGGATTTTGCGAGATTAACTGTGTGTCCCGCGACTTAACCATAACACCCCGTCAGCGTATCGTAGCCTACCGGGAAATTGCTTCTCTGAAGCGCAGTGGAAATGAACCGCACCGGCTGGCACAGCTATGGGAAGCTTATGATTATCCCGGCAACCAGACCTGCGCCACCGATGGGTTGTGTGCCCTGAGCTGTCCGGTGGATATCGATACCGGAATCCTGATTAAGGAATTACGTTATGATATTACAGGTAAAGGCGCACAGAAAATAGCCGCAAGATTAGCAAATAATATGCAGCTAGTCACCGCTGCCGGACGATTCGGCTTAAAATTCGTTAATGGACTGCACGCCATACTCGGTTCGCGTTTGATGCTCAATCTTTCTGCATTGGCGCGCACAGCGACTTTTAACAAACTGCCGCGCTGGACACCGGCGATGCCATCCGGTTCACGGAAAATCAGACCGGTATCCGTTCAATCAGCCAACAAAAAGAAAGTGGTCTATTTTCCATCCTGCATTACACGTACCATGGGTGTTTCCAAAGATTATGATGAACAGACGGCCATAACGGAAAAGACGGAATCTCTGCTGCGTAAGGCGGGCTATGAAATTATTTATCCGGATAATATGGATCAGCTTTGCTGTGGTATGGCTTTCGCCAGTAAGGGTTTCAGGGTAGCCGGGCAAATGAAAGCTGATGAACTGGAAACGGCGCTGCTGAAGGCCACCGGTGAGGGTAAATATCCGGTGCTGGCTGACATGAGTCCCTGTCTCTACCGGATGAAAGAAACGCTCACGGACAAGCTGAAGTTATACGAACCGATTGCGTTCACTTTAAAATATCTCAGCGATCATTTGGAATGGCGGCAGTTAGATGAAACGGTTGTGATTCACACCGTGTGCAGCGCCAGAAAAATGGACCTGGAAGAAGATTTTATCACCCTGGCCAAAAAATGCGCTGCAAAAGTAGTTGTACCCGAAACCACTTGCTGCGGATTTGCCGGCGACCGCGGTTTTACCTACCCCGAACTGAATGCCGACGGTCTAAAACTGCTCAGGGAACAAATTCCGGATGACTGCACCCAGGGCTATTCCACCAGCCGCACCTGTGAAATCGGATTAACCGAACACAGCGGGATATCCTATAAATCGATATTGTATCTGGTCGATCGCTGCACCACCCCGCTAACCCGATAAATAGGAGACCAGAGAAACGCATGCAAAGAATAATTTCAACAGCGGCTATGTTTTTAATTATACTTCTGTTCGGCTGTGCAACATTTCAATTTAAGGATGAGGCAGTGAAAACGGGTCAGTATCCGCAAAAATTTGAAAAGGAAATCAAAGTGACTGTATCCATGGATTATTTACTATACCTGCCCGAAGAATATGATGTGAGCAAAAAGTCATATCCGTTAATTCTTTTCCTGCACGGCGCAGGCGAACGCGGCGATAGTCTTGAGCTGGTTAAAACACACGGCCCGCCCAAACTGATCGAACAGGGTCAATCGTTTCCATTTCTGATCGTTTCACCCCAGTGTCCAGAAAATCAGTGGTGGGATATTAAAACACTCAATTACCTGTTAAACGATATTCTTGAACGATACCGTATCGATAAAGATCGCGTGTACTTAACAGGATTAAGTATGGGTGGCTATGGCACCTGGGATTTTGCCATCAAACATCCCGATCGCTTTGCGGCGATTGCGCCCATCTGCGGCGGCGGAGAAAAACTGCTGGCCGAAAAAATCAAACATATTCCGGCCTGGGTATTCCACGGAGCTAAAGACCAGGTGGTTCCGCTCAAGAATTCACAGGAAATGGTCGATGCTTTAAAGCAGTTGGACGCTGATGTGAAACTAACTGTTTATCCCGAAGCCGGTCACGATTCCTGGACAGAAACCTATAATAATCCTGAACTTTATAATTGGTTTTTGCGGCACCGCAGAGCAGACTGAAAATACTTTATCAGCGGTTCAGGTCTAATTAATAAAGAATTTGTTATTTTGTAAAAATGAGTGAACAATATGGCCCGGGTCACCATACTGCCTGATAGGAAGCAAGTCGACGTGGCAGAGGATAAAACCCTCTATCAGGCACTGAAGCAGGGTGATATACCCCTTGCCCACACCTGCGGCGGGAACGGTCGTTGTTCAACCTGTCGTGTACTTATCATCGAAGGAAATGAAAACTGTCAGGATCGGAGGCCTGCAGAAAAAGCCATAGCCGGGCAGTTGAAACTGAGTCCGGATATTCGTCTTGCCTGTCAGTTAAAAATAAACGGCGATGTTATTCTGCGCCGCCTGGTTTTGGATGATGATGATATCAGACTGACCAGCAAAATAATTAATGAAGCGCAACCCGAACATGCCGGCGTTGAAATGTCCACTTTTATTTTGTTCGCGGATATTAGAAAATTTACTTCCTTCTCCGAAAATTTACCGCCCTATGACATTGTTCATGTACTCAACCGTTACTTTGACCGAATGGGGCGCATTATTGAAGCCCATGGCGGCTATATCGATAATTATATGGGTGATGGCATCCTGGCCCTGTTTGAAGCCGACGATCAGTCTCAGACGGCCTTACAGGCCGTACACGCCGCAATCGAGATGCAGCAGGCTGTTAATAATGAACTGAGTGCCTATCTGAACGAACTTTGGGGCAAAAGTTTTAAAATCGGCATCGGTCTGCATTTCGGACTGGTGGTTGCCGGAACCATTGGAGCAGAAAACAGCAGGCGCACGACGGTGATCGGGGATGCCGTAAATTTTGCCAGCAGGCTGGACAAATTGTCCAAAAATACAAAAAGCGGTTTTCTAATCTCGGAAACCGTGTATCGCTTCGTCAAAAACAAAGTAAACACCGGGAAAAAAATGACCGCCCGCATCGATGGAAAGAGCGGTGAATATTCACTTTTTGAAGTTTTGGGGATGGTCTGAGTTTATTTTCCTTGCTGCCAATAAGACGCGTGCTGTTTACCCGGTCATGCAATTACCTTCTTCCGAACACTGTTTATTCAAATTAAGCCACTTTCCTGCGGTATGCATTCCTCTCCAATATTTCGGTGTTTCTGCAGGAGCGCCCTGCCAATAATAAGATCAGGTTCAATAAAAGCATAATAAAAATTCCTCCGGTTATTGTCATGATGGCAATGCGCTAAAAATTCAGAGCTCCTGACTTAGCGTAAACTAAGGTGTCGCTAATTTGTATCATTAACTTAGATTTCATCTGTTTAAAATCCCCACCCCTGCACCCTCCACGGGAGTCCTTTGGACCTCCCCATGTCCGCATGAGGAGGGGCTTCTTCTGTCTTTATTTAATCATGACTTTGTGTTTTTGCTAAATCATGGATGTTTCATTGAACCAATTTTTCTACCAGAAAAGTGATGGTTTATGCCATAAAAATAAAATTTTTGCGGGGCTAAGATTGTTATATTTGCAATTGAATTAAAATGTGATCTGTCTGTTATCACAAGAATAATTTTTTCGTTGTTAAAAAAGACATTTATATTTACGAATCAACTTATATAATCATTGTTTTTTCAATATCGGGTAAGGAGTTCTGAAATTAAAATCGAAATAATCGCCATTTCAATTTTTCGATAATTAGACTCATACAAAAGAGGAAAAAAATTAAAGCGTAAAATCATTAAACCGATTATATATTCAAATGCAATTGTTATGATTTATCACCACTAATCATTAAGGAGTCTCCATGAAAAAAATTTTGATGATTTTCACCTTGCTCAGTTGCTTCAGTTCTTTATTCAGTCAGGATTACAACCCTGAATTTGCTCCCGGGCCTGCCATGCACACAGCACGTATGAGTCATTTGGCGGTGTTGTTTCCCAATGATCGGCTATTATTGGCCGGGGGCCATGGCGATGGATTTGTCTCTTTGAGTAGCGCCGAGTTGTTTCTTAGTGAACCCGATACTTTTTTGAGTTTGACTATGAATTATACGCACGATAACGGCGCTTTTGCAAAACTCTCTGATGGCCGTTTACTGCTTGTCGGTGGTGCTGCCGATCTCGGCGTTGCTCCGGGGTTTAGTCATGCTGAAATATATGATCCGGAAACGGGCGCTTTTACGGCCATATCCAATATGAATTATGCACGTAACAATTGCAGCGCGGTTACTTTAGCTGACAACAGGGTTCTGATTGTCGGCGGCTGGTATGATGTTCCAAGTACAACCTACGGCGAACTGTTTGAACCTGATTCTCAGCAATTTTCATTAACTGGAGCGCTCAATGTGGCCCGTGCCTTACCCGTTGTTCTTCCCACCACGGACAGTGGTGCGGTGGTCCTGGGCGGTTTGCCTGCTTACGGAGGCAGTGTTCATGAAAGTGTTGAGTATTACGATGCCCAAAGCAATACCTTTTCGATTATTGCCGATTATATTTTCGGTCCGGATGAAACAGGCTGGTCTCCGTTTGTTTGTACTTCCTATAATCGCCTGATGGAAACCCAGCAAATGGCCGACGGCTCTTATCTGATGATGGCTTATAAAACTGTTGATAATTATACGGAATACCGGCTATTCGGCTATAATCCGGATACAAAAGAGTTTAAACTTTGGAATACAGAACCTCAATTTCCAAATTCCTCAAGTTATGGTTATTACGCGCCTCTTGTAGATCAGGACAAAAATGTCGCCTATATACCCGCACTTGTAAGCGGGGCTGATCCTTATCAGATGGCTTTATTTGCCGTAAATTTGTTGGACTCTACTCTGATTATTCCTGAAACGTATTATCAATTACCGGCAAATTATTACACCTACGGGAGTAATTTCTATTTACTCAGTGACGGGCGTATTCTGGTGAGCGGAGGGCACACGCAAACCGGATATAACACCAATTTTTCTCCCCATAATCAGACTTTTGTTATTACGCCCAATTACACGCCGCCAACTTCCATCGATCATCCGCAACCTCCTCAAACCTATGATCTGCGGTTGATGAATTATCCGAATCCCTTTAACAACAGCACAGTATTTGAATTCCGACTGGATAGTGCGCAGCCGGTGATACTCGAAATTTACAATGCGGCAGGTCAGAGAATCGATCGTTTGGTGGATCAGGTTCTTCCGGCGGGTAATCATCGCTTTACCTGGACGGCTGATCAACTGGCGAGCGGAGTTTATTACGGACGATTAATCACGAAGCAGAACGTTGCTTCGCAAAAGATTATTTTGATTAAATGATGCTGAGAATATCAGCTTGCTATTCTTTGCCCGGAAAAGGGCTGCTCTTTGAGCAGCCCTTTTTTTATGGTTTTTTTAGTTTAACCCTCGTCGATTAAGCTATAGTTGAATCGGGGTTTCCTTTCCGCTGAACCGCCTATATATCACCATGAATTCTTCCGTTCCCACCTTCTCCAGAATATTACGACGGAACGACATGCCGTTCTCTCTGCTGAACAGATCGGTCTACTTAAATGTCTGAAAAGCGTCGGCATCCGGTACCTCAGCCCGGCTGTAGTTGTAATTCGCCGGCCGGATAACCGCCGGCAAATATATGACGAAAGTGCGGACGACGGTGGTGGCTGAAGATATATCTGACACATTAATCCTTTTTGACTTCAGAACATCGGATTTTGCCGGCAAAACAGGAAACTGATTCTCATAAACATGTTCATCTTAACGGCAGCAGAAAAAAAGTATTAAAACGGTGATATAAGCATTTGTATTTTTCACTGATTAATCGTATTATTACATGTCCTTTCTATAGGGATTTGTTTCCTTTCTGAATCAGACAATTAACTGTTCAATGATAGATTACCGGAGGCAAAATGAAGTTATGTCCTACCTTATTCGTGTTCCTTTTTTTATGTGCTGGAATATTTAACAGCCTGAAGGCTCAGGAAATTGTTTATCCCGACAGTTGGGGAAAATCGGGAATTAGTCTGGAACGCAGTGCCGAAACAGAAGTAATTCTCAATTTTTCCATAAGCCGCTTTACGATTTATGAGAAATTAATCAATGGTGAAACAAAAAAGGAATTACTCCTGCCCGGAAATTTTCTGCCAAATGATGCCGGCATGCCGAATTTACCGGGATTGAGCCGCTTCGTGGCTATTCCACGCGGCGCTTCAGTGGAACTGCAGGTTTTACAATCGCGTACGGAGACGATTTCCGGTCTGGATATAGCCCCGGCGCCGGATATTCCCGCGGAATGTGAAGACGGACCGTTGCGCTATGAGGCCAATCAGGAAGTTTATACAAACAACGCCCTGTATCCGGAAAATCCGGTTTTGATATCGGAACAGCGCCAGATTCGCGGTGTTGATGTAGTGCTGGTCGGCATAACGCCATTCCAGTACAATCCGGTTACCAAAGAGCTGATTGTACACAGGGATATGAAACTGCAACTTACATTCAACGGCGGCAGCGGGATATTTTCCGACGACCGCCTGCGCAGCCGCTGGTGGGAGCCGATTGTGCAGGATATGGTTATCAATTATGATATTCTGCCGCCGGCGCCGGAAACTTCTTTTAAATCAACAGAAGGAACAACGGATGCTGTAGCAGATGTTGAGTATCTGATCATTTCACCGGACGACCCCACCTTTCTGGCCTGGGCGGATTCCATCAAAAATTTTCGTATCAAACAGGGCGTCAGTACCGGTGTGGTCACAACGACTGAAATCGGCGGTAATAGTTTTGCAGCCATCGAAAGCTACATTGACAACGCCTATTATAACTGGAATCCAGCCCCATCGGCGATTTTGCTGTTAGGAGATCATGGCACGACGGGCAATACCGTTTCTTCATCAAACGAAGAACCACACCCCTACAGCGGTACTTATATTTCGGATAACTACTATGCCGATGTGGACGGCGACGCTCTGCCGGATATCATACTGGCCCGAATTACGGCGCAAAACGCCAGCCATCTGGAAATCATGATTGGAAAGATGCTGGATTACGAACGCAATCCGCCGACGAATCCCAATTTTTACAACAATCCGGTTACGGCGATGGGCTGGCAAACCGAGCGCTGGTTTCAGCTTTGCTCCGAAATCATCAATGGTTTCTGGGAAATTGAATTGGGTAAAGCGCCTGTCCGCGAAAACGCCATTTATTCAGGGACGCCCGGCAGCCAATGGTCAACAGCCACAAATACCGAAGATGTGGTAGATTATTTCGGTCCCAACGGACTTGGTTACATTCCGGCCACACCAGAGCATTTGAATGACTGGGGCGGTAATGCCACACGGATTAATAATGATATCAACAGCGGCGCTTTTATGATTCAGCACCGCGATCACGGCTCTGAAACCAGCTGGGGCGAACCCGATTATCATATAAATGATATGTCCGACCTGCATAATGATGATCTGACCTTTGTTTTTTCGATTAACTGTCTGACCGGAAAATACAACTGGAGCAGTGAATGCTTTACCGAAGCATTTCACCGTTATGAACAGCGCGCCCTGGGCGTTGTGGCGGCGTCGGAGGTTTCTTATTCATTCGTTAATGACACCTATACCTGGGGTATGTATGATAATATGTGGCCGCAGTTTATGCCTGATGAAGAAACCTGGTTCGGTACCCGCTTCATTTATCCGGCCTTCGCCAATGCCGCCGGAAAATATTTTCTTCAGCAATCGGACTGGCCCTATAATACTGGTGACAAAGAAATTACTTACTATTTATTTCATCATCACGGCGGCGCATATATGAATGTATATTCCGAAATTCCTCAAAATTTAAGCGTCACCCACAATGATGTGCTGGAAGCCAGTGCCACCAGTTTTACGGTTACCGCTGATGATGGCTCTGTAATCGCCTTAACCAATGGTACGACGATTCTGGCCGTTGCCGATGGTACCGGTGAGGCTCTCGATATCGCTATACCGGCGCAAGCACCGGGCGATACGATGTGCATCACCGTAACCAAACAAAATTATTATCGCTACAGCGCCGATGTGCCGGTCATCGAATCTTCCGGCGCCTACATTACAATCGACAGTTATGCGGTGAACGACACCACCACGGGTAACGGCAATGGCAAAGCCGAATATGGTGAAACGGATCAGCTGGATGTCTGGGCCACCAATTTAGGTTCCGAGCCAGGCGGCGATATTTCTGCCGAATTATCTTCCGTCGATGCTTACCTGACGATCACGGACAATACCCATCATTACGGTTTTATCGATACCAATGCCGTTGTAGCAGGTATCAGGGCGTTCACATTTGATGTCGCGGCAGATGCGCCTGATCAGCATTCGGCAGGCTGTACGGTCACCTTTACCGACACTTCCGGATCACAATGGCAATCAAATATTGCAATTACGCTGAATGCCCCGGATCTTGGTCTCGACAACCTGTTCGTTGATGACAGTGAACTGGGTAATGGCGATAATGTGCTTGATCCCGATGAGACTGCCGATATTCTTATCGAAACATTCAATCAGGGGCATGCCGATGCCTATACGGTTAACGGTACGTTAACCTCCTTAACCAGCGGTGTAACGGTGATTAATGATTCATATACCCTGGATACGCTCATGGTTGGAGATACACTGCTTTCGGTATTCCGCGTAGAGGTCGATGCTTCGGTTTCGCTTGGCTCGTCCGCTTTTCTGGAATGCCGGGTTGCAGCGGGCGCCTATACTGCCATCGATACCTTTGAGATAATCATTGGCGATGTGCCCATTTACTATATGCAGGACGCCACGATTGAAACCGATAACGCAGTATTTTTTGATTCCGGCGGCCCGGATGAAACCTATGCCGAACGTGAACGCTATACGATGACGTTCAAACCCGCCGGAGACTATCCCGGTTTAACAGTCAGTTTTACGGATTTCGATGTCTCCTCGGGTGATGAATTGCACATTCACGACGGTGTCGACACCAATGCGCCGGAGGCGCCGGGCAGTCCTTTTAGCGGAACCACGCTTCCGCCGGATTATTCATCGACCAATCCCGATGGCGCGCTGACTTTTTACTTCTCATCAAACTTAATTTTTAACGGCGCCGGCTGGCGTGCCGATATTACGCCGCAGGTAATTTCTGCGGTGGAACAACCGGAATTTGCCGAAACAGTTGAAAGCTACGCGCTTGGGGCTAATTATCCCAATCCATTCAATCCGACAACGACCATTGTCTACACTTTGCCGGAAGCCGGAGCGGTCAGTTTGAAGGTGTACAACATTATGGGACAGGAAGTTCGTACCCTGATCGATCAACAGATGTCCGCCGGCGCGCACCAGGTACGCTGGGACGGAAAAAATGATGTTGGTCAGCCGGTTACCAGCGGCGTCTATTTTTATGAAATCAGGGTTGCTCAGTTTAAAGCAATGAAAAAGATGCTGCTGATTAAATGAGTGGGCTGCAAAGCCCTGCTAATCTTGTTCTTTGAGATAAGAATCCCCA
>CAYXRA010000053.1:0-25805 GCA_964467525.1 uncultured Calditrichaceae bacterium | reverse complement strand
TATTTCAGTTTAAATCCCCTCCCCCGTCCCCTCCCCACGCGTGAGTGTGAGAAGAGCCCCCACCCCTTCGCCCCTCCCCACGCGTGCCCCGTAAGGGGTGCCTATGGCAGGAAGGGGTTGGGGGAGGGGGGCTTCTGACAGCCAATCCCGTCAGTCGGGAAAAAAAGCAAGCGCCAAAGTCATCCCAATGGGAAATTCACAATTAAGCTACTAGAATGTAAATGACAACGAATAATTGTGCACGTATCCCAGTAAACCGTAATTATTGAACGAATAATCGATCAGGGCGTCGACGCCGATTTTAGTCAGATTCAAACCAAATCCGGCCGTATAATCCGCTTCGTCATAGTTTTCTTTATAACCGACGCGCAGGGCAATCGTATTATTCCAGGCGTATTCCATTCCCATATTGTAATGGGTTACATGATCCACCGGGTCATTTCCGTCAATGGAAAGGGTAAGGCGGTTATTTTCATTGGGATAAAATTCCGAATCACCCCCGATCAAATCGACCATCAGTCCCAGCCGGAAATAAAGCGGAATCGGCCATTCCTCGGTTTTTAAACGACTGCCCGAACGGTAACTGATTCCCGTTTGTTCATTTTCAACCTTGTTATTCAGATCGGGTCCGTCAAACTTCATCTTCCCGCCGAAGTTGGCCAGAATCATACCGATTTTTAATCCATAAATACCGGTATCGAATTGGGATCCAAGGTCAAAGGCAATGGTGGAAGCCTTTTCATGAAAGAGCCTTTCATTGATATATTTGATGGTTATCCCAAGATCGAAACGATTGGTCAGGCGGTGGGCCACCGAAACACCGATCGCGGAATGGGCGGTATTGAAGGTGCTGCCGGTGCCTTCCGGCTGACTGATAGTCGTTACTTCCATATCGCCCGAGGACACGTGCAAGACGGATAATCCAACCCGGGTATTTGGCGTAACAGGGTAAACTGCCCCTAAAAAGTCATAATTGATATCGGCGAACAGATAGGTTCTGGAAACGCCGATAGTCAGCTTATCCATTTTTCGGATACCGGCCGGATTCCAGTACAGCGCGCTGATATCATCCGTCACTGCCGCATAGGCGTCGCCGAGCGCTGTTCCGCGCGCACCGACGCCCAGCTTAAGAAATTGCGCCGTACCGGTTGCCACCTTTGAGAAATCTTCCGCGGAAACGGCGGCAACCAAAATCAATATTGCAACAAGTACATGTTTTATTCTCATGAATTACTCTCCTGATAGTGCCGTTTTATTTAATAATCACAAATTTACCGGTTTGCGTTTCGCCGTTATCGGCTTCAACCACATAAACGTACAGACCGGGCGCCGCATCCTGGCGGTTCAGGGTTAGTAAATCCCAGTTTTTCGAACCGTCGAAAGCGCTGTCATGCTCCAGGGTAATCACTTTTTCCCCGGCCAGGGTGAAAATGTGAATTTTACATTTATTGGGTAAATTGGTGAATTGCAGTTTACGAACAAAGTCGTCTGTTTCCCAGGCTGCGTGAACGATATAGGGATTGGGTACAACTTTCACTTTTTTAATATTATCTTCATTTACTTCCTGAACAGAAAAGATTTGATCGGTTTTGATGATGAAGCCGTCACCGCGTTCGAACGGTTTACGCACCGGCACCACAAGCACATCGCCCGGCTGCCAGGGCGTATCCGCCGGAACCGGTTTATTGGTCTGCGGATCGAGGGAGTCGGGATCGACCCAGTCGAAACTAAACCGCAGTGTGCTCACTTTTTCACCAAGATTTTCTTCCGGTAAATTATTTTCACGCAGATAGAACAACTGATCGCGATTGAATCCCGTACCTTTTCGGGCGACGATGAGTGCTTTGCTCGTATCACCGGAAGTGTTCCATACCTCAAACGGTACGCGGAACATTTCATTTAACTCGTCATTTCTGTCATAATCACGGGCAAAATAGACCGGCTCGGCATCTTCGCCTATAAAACGAAATTCATAATCGGAACGGGTTTCCTGGTTAAAGGCCAGCACATTAAATTTATAGGTACATGCCGATTCCTCGGTCCAGTAGCAGTCTTCAGCCAGAATAGCAATATCATCGCTCATCCGGATGGTCAGACGCAGGCCGTCAAAAATCGGCAGGTCTTCCAACTGTTGCTCAATGGAATAGTAAGCATCGCTTTCTTTGATGAGCGTATCCTGTTTCGTCCGGTTATAAACCGAGTAGCGCTGAGAACCGCGGACAATTTCTGTGTTGGTTGAATCGGTGTAATCACATTCAAATAAAATCTCATACGTATCGCCGGTAATGCTGGAAGGATCGATCACGTCAACATTGAACACGCCGGAGCCGATCGTTCCGGGCATACGTTCCACGCGAATGTCTTTTACTTCGGTATTACTGGCCGTGCGGTGCGGAATGGCTTTGACGATGTGATTGAGCACAGTGCTGTTGGAAAGCAGATTTTCTATTGAAGGGATTTCAAAGGATAAACCGCGCGCCAGTCCCATATTATCGGGATCGGTCAGCGCATCGCCGGGCATAAAGCCGCGGTCGTAAGCGCACACGGCATACAGGTATTCGCTGCCGTTGGCTACATCGTAATCTTCCCAGCTATAAACGAGACCGGTATTCTCACCGAGGAAACGATGCGGGGCGATCTTATCGTAACCGGTGACCTCATTATCCAGATCGAACTGTGCTACCGGTTTCCAGTAACTGGTGCGCGATTCTTCATCATACATACGTTCGCCCCAGGTTTTTCCCAGATCGGTGCTTTTGTAGATCCGGAAACCTTCGAAATCTTCGTAACCGGTAATGATGTCGGCATCGTGCAGTGAAACCGCATTCCAGTACAGGGTGACTTTTTCGTCTTCTTCCTTGGCAATGACTTTCGGCGCTTTAGGTGCGCGGGCGCCCTGGTAATTGTTATCATACATGAGCTGGGCAATTTCCGCATTAACGCGCAAATCGGTGGTATCCGCGCCCATCAGTACGCAGAATGAAAAAGGCACGGTATCCCCGGGGGCCAGGCTAAACGGGCCGGACGACATGATGAACACGCAGTCCAGTCCTTCGGGGTGTTCCAGTTCCAGCCCTTCGATGGAATCAAAACGGGGATTCAGTTCACCGTCGATCAGATTGCCGCCGCCGGCGTCGAATTTATCAGGGTGAAAATAATGCTGTGAATCATATTCATCCAGATTGCTGGTATCACCGGCCATAATTTTATACTGAATTTCTTCTTTGTTTGGCCGATAGGGGGTTTGGCCGTCGCCGGAATAAGATACATTGGGCACATCCTGGGCGCCGGGACGGAAGTACCAGTCGAACCAGTGCCAGCCGGTTAAACCGAGCGGATCACCCACGCCGATATCATAAAATCCATCACCGTCGAGATCAACTTCATCCGTGGCGTATGGCGTTTCCAGCAGTTTAACGGCGGCATAAGCCAGGTCCTCATCATAGATGCTCATGGCCCGGGTATGTTTGGCGCCATTGTATTTATCGTAAATATAACCGTAGTCAAGCTGTGTATTGTAGCCCATCATGTCATTGAGATTGGAATCATCATAACGATATCCCAGAACGTCCGTATTGTAAGCATCGCCGTCAAAATAGAAGCCGGCGTAAACGCCTTCGTAAGCATAGCCGCCGGTGCCGGGATAAATTTCATCAGAGATATTGATAAGATTCATTCTGAAGAATATAATATCCTCGGAAATACTGGCGCTGTAGGAATAGGCCGATACTTCCGCTTTAATTCCGACCGGATAACCCTGCGTGGTGTCAATATCACGGGTGGCAAAACGGTCGTCCAGCTCGAAGTAAATATCCTGATCGGATACGAATACGCCTTCGAGAAATTTTGTCCCCGTTGTATCGGCGGGATCGAGCGCATAGGGACCGGGCCAGGTGTGCACTTCATTGCCCTGGTTATCCGTCTGCAGCGGCCAGGTTTCGGGAATATCGCTGGTGGCGATAAGCGGATACTGATTTTCCGGATCGGTATAGAGCCCCTGCGCGCCATAATATTCCCCGGCGGTTGCCAGCGGATTATGCAGATAGATCTGCGATTCGGCCGCCGATTCCCAGTCGGTGCGGTTGAAATTCGGCCAGGTACGATCCATCCACGATTCGGATACGGTTGGTCCCCAGTAGGAATTGGGGCCGCCGAAGGTATCGAAACGATTTTCCTTCAGGTTGTACATTTCTTTGGGACCGACGGCCCAGGGATAGGGATTACCGTCTTTATCTTTGCCGGGGACGCCAACAATTAAATCTATATTCGGGATGTAGGAAAAACTACCCCACAAGCCTTCCGGCGGGGTAACACCGCAAAAACGTCCGAAATTATGAACGGCGATTTTTAGTTTACCTTTATCCAGATAAGCGCGTGCGCGGCTGATCAACGGATCATCCGGTTTATCCTGCGCCGCTTTTGCCAGTCCCTGACTTTTATGACTGCGTTCTTCACCGATAACAGTCACACTAAAAATCAGTATGATAAAACCAATTATTTTCAAATATCGAGTCACTTTATGTCCTTTCTTTAAAGCTCAAATTCAAGGCTAAAATTGATTCTTCTGCGCATACTGTACATATAGGGTCTGTCGAACAGCGTCTGTGAATACCAACCGTCTTCGATGAGCTGATTCAGGCGGGGACCGGGATCATCCGCGTTACCCGTTGTCGGCCAGATATCGATTTCATTCTTCCAGTCAAACAGATTCTGTACGACAACACCGAGCTTAATACGTACGCCGTATAGATGAAAAAATCTCCTGAAGTTTAAATGCGCGTAGTAGTTCCAGGGGCCGCGTTCCGAATTGGTTTCGCCGGCCACATTTCCCACGACCGGCGTATAGGGCCAGCCGCTTACTGCATTGAATATCAGATTATAATGCGTCTTTTCAAGAAAATTATAGCCAAAAAGTTTCGGCCCGGTATTTCCCGGGATACTCAGTGAATACGTTAAATTGAGATCGTGTGTGCGGTCGTAGTTCATTAGAATCTCGCGTTTGGGCATCGTGCGTTCCGTATGTGTACTGCGATACCCCTCCCAGGGATCTTTACGGTTTGCCGTTGCACGGGAGTAAGTATACTGAAGCAGCATATAAGAATTACGCATTCGTTGCTGAACTACCACATCCACGCCGCGGGCCGTGGCATAGTCCGTATTCAGTAAAGTTGTAAATGAATAGGGAAACTGCGGAATGCGCTCACTGGACGTCAGATTGGAATATTCTTTCGACCAGCCGATTAACTGCGCGATGACATTATTGCCGATTCCAACATTCAAACCGAATTCGTAAGCCGTCATCTGTTCCATATTAAGTCCGGCGTTGCCCAATATCGGACGCGGCGTAGTCAGATCGCGTTCCTCATTAATATATTTATTTCTATAGGTCGGCGTCTGGGTAAATTTACCGTAACCAAAGGTAAAGGTGGCGTTATCGGTAATTACATGCGAAAACCCGATACGCGGACTGACCGTGTATTCCCAGTCCGTTTCAACCAGTTCCCGGTTCTCGGGATCAGCATAGGGATTTGTCCAGTATGCATCATTGGTATTGAGCGCGTCAAAACGCAGGCCGAGATGAATAGTCATATAGTCATACTCGATTAAATCCTGTAAATATATGCTGGCTTCTTCCGGGTGTTTGGTATATTTCTCGGTGTAAGGGGTCAGCAGCCAGGGCAACTGCAGCTCATCGATCATAATGGTGTGGCGGCGATAGGAAGCGCCGAATTTGATCTGATGATGCTTGGTAGCCTGGGCCAGTAAATTGAAGAAGCTTTCGTAAGTTTCGGCAAAATTTTTATGATAATAACGGTCGTGACCGTCAATATAGTATTCAAAGGCATAAGGATTGTTTTCCCAGTCGGTATCGGGCATTGGACGTTCGTATTCATCCGGATCGAGGTAATTGCCGTTGGGTTTACCGTTGTCGGTAACGCCGATAAACATCTTCTGGTAGAACCGGGAAATCCTGACATCGTAAAAAATGCTCTTGGACAATTGGTGATTAAACATTAGCGCCTGGCGATCGGAACTCTGTGTATTAATATTGCGCCCTTCTTCATAGAACTGATAGGCGGAATTGGACAGATTGGCTGAACGGAATAAGGCCTGCAGATTCCACACCGAGAAATCAAGCTTCATGGTATTGGCCAGACGCCAGGATAGTTTCCCGTAAATATCCCAGGTTCTGAGAAAACCCATGTCCCGCCAGCCGGCAAGGGTATCCAGTTGATTTAAAAAATCATTGTTTTGAGAATCCTGCGGTTCGTCCGGATTAAAGGTTCTGTCGTCAAATTCGTAAACCCGAAAAGCGCGGTTCATCTTATGACCGGTAACGATGAAACGCATCCGCTTGTTGGTAAACGGCACCGGCCCGCCGAATCCACCGGAAATTTCCCGGTGGTCGCGCAACACATCCTGTTCGGGCGCCAGGTCTGCCGGCGCGTCTTTTACCGTGCTGAAATAATTCCAGGGATCGAGTAATCTGCCGGGATTAGAATTTTGTATACGCAGGTTACCCTCAAGTTTATCCCCGCCATCACGGGTTATGATATTGATCATACTGGACATGGCGCCGCCGTATTCGGCGTCGAACACACCGGTCTTGATATCCATCTGTTCTATGGCAAACTGATTCAGTTCGGTATATTTATAACGGTGTCCGTAAAAAGGGTTGGTGATATACATACCGTCGATGGTATAACCGATTTCACCGGAGCGGCCGCCGCGTACGTGAATTTCCTCGATGCCGCGGTCCTCGAAGCCGGCGATCTGCTGCACGCTGCTTTCAATTTGTATAACCCCGGCCTGAGCGGCGATCATCGCCGATAAATCCTGTACCGGCATCGCCTGAATATCTTCTTTCTGTATGGTAATCTTTTTCGTGGTTTCGTCTTTTTGCACTTTAAAAGCATCTGCGGTTACGACAATGGCTTCACCCTCGGCAATGTCTTCGGTTAATTCAAAGTTAACCGGAGTGGTCTGATCCAGAATCACTTTTACACCGGGATATTTAACCGTTTTGTAGCCTATATAGGAAACCACCAGTGTGTGCGTACCAACCGGGACATTAATAATGTAATAATCCCCGTCCACATCGGTAGATGCGCCCAAATAGGTGCCTTCGACAATCACATTGGCGCCAACGAGCGGTTCCTTGGTATTTGCATCGACAACCTGACCGGCGATTTTTCCGGAAGTGCCTGCAAATATAAGTGACGCCGATATCAAAATCGTGAGAAACCCAATGATAAACCTGTTCATATTTTTCCCAACCTTACTTAGTAATAAATCCATTCAAATCATTGAAAATCAAAGACGCGAAAATGCGTACGCCTGATATTTAAAAATTATTTTATAATTAATTTCAGATAAATGAATCGTTAATCCGTTTACAATCATCATCAATAAACAAAACCGGAATTTGTAACCGTTTCCACAATGCCTGAAGTCATCACTCCCCGGGCATACTATGTTTGCAGTTTTGTGTGGGCTCATATTTTTAAATTCATTCGAATGCAGAGATTTTACGAATGAATTAATTAAAAAACAAATGGCGGGCAAAAAATGCCCACCATTATTTCAAATCCTCTATTCGTCATGAAAATTATTTAACGAGTACCATTTTCTTCACTTCACTGCGATCTTCAATCTTCAGGCGATAGAAATAAACGCCGGCTGCCAGATTGCTGCCGTCGAAATCGACCATATAGCTGTTTCCGGAAGTGACATTGGCATTAAATACTTCAGCGACTTTTTGTCCTGCGGTATTATAAACATCCATAACAGCTTTCCCGGATTTCGTTGCAACAAACTCGATCCGTGTGCTGGGATTGAACGGATTGGGATAGTTTTGTTCCAGCGCATAATCCCTGGCTACGATATCCGCTTTATCTTCGATGGCTGAAGGCGGGAAGATTCCGGTTGCTTCGCCAACGGTGACATAATTCTTTGTCTCTATTTGCGTATCATAGTCAACATTGTTCGGGTCGCTGTTTTCGAAACTGCAGAGGGAATATGCAAACCAGATGGTTGCGTCGTTACGGCTGTCTAAATGTTTGGACATATTAAATTCATATTCATCATAATTGGTCGTAGAGGTAACATTAACGGTATCGGTCCAGGTAACCCCTTTATTCCATGAACGGGCCATATAAATATCGAGCACATATTCAGGATCAGGGGGTTCAGGATCGTTAGGATTCGAATACTTGGGTATATCTACAGAAGAAATATTTTTAGGAGGGCGGTCCAACCAGCCGGCATACAAATAACCGTTTTCATCCATACCGAGGTCGATTTCCGATCCCCACCAGTATAGAAAAATACCCTCAAAATAATAGTCGCCTTCGGCTGAACCGTTTAATGCATGAATATGCGTGCCTCTCCACTCATCGCTGCCGGCTTCTTTAACGACTACCCACTGTCCGCTGTATTGGTCACCTTCAACAATAATACCATGCGCGCCGCTGGGACGACCCCACATAATATTCATGGCAATGTAAATATCCTCATTATCCGTCACGAGTACATCCATATCCGTATGCAGATAAACCTCCGTCGGACCTTCGTAAGCCGTTAATACGGTGTCTTCGCCTTTAACTTCCCAGTAAGTAATGGTTGAATCTTCCTCATAAACGTAGGCGGGAATGCCGAGGGTTTCAAATCTGATGGTATCGGGCGCCGCCCAGGTTACGCCGGTATCCACTGTGGTCGTATACACAATTTGCATCGTATCGTAAAAGGCGGAGTCGGGTTCGATGTAACCCAGATAACCGGCGCTGGCAATAGCGCCAAAACCGTTTTTATTCATATCAATGGCCGGCTGATACATGCGCACGTTGGCGGGATCGAATTCCGTCGGGATATGGCCTTCGTCCCAGCCGTAAATCATATACCAGTCCGGCGTCTGGGTAGCTGCGGTAAGCACGGTATGATCATTATCACGACCCTGGGTCTGTTTTTCAAATTCAGAAAACCACGTTGCATAGATGCCGCAGAAACGGTAGAATCCCTCATCATCCTTTACAACAACCGTCGGGGCATTCCAGAGACGGTTTTCCGATACCTCGGGATGCACCCAGCCGTCATCCATCAGCCAGTCGGGATGGGTCCAGTCGAAACTGGACGGGCCGTATCCATCGATAGGCGCGCTATAGTCGGTTACCTGATAAGGATGCGACAGGGTCGGTGTAGTTTGACCGTCGCCGCTCACATAATTATTAAAGGAAATAAAGGGCCAGTCCAGGGCATTAACGCCGGGATAACGGCCACCGGTACCCTCATAACCGGCATTAACGTTTTGGCCGACATAAAGCGTGCCGTTTTCCAGGCCGCTGGCAACATCGATCTGGGAAGCGCCGATAATACCGGTTGCCTCATCGCCTTCGATGTACTGACGGTAACTTAGCAACAAAAAATCCGCATCGTTTCCGGCAGCGTCAACGCCTTCAAAACGGTCGATGGTACGGATTGACGGATTAAGCCAGCCGTACCCGTTTCGCGAACTGTCAATGATCGCGTGATAGGTCGAACCGGCGCCGGAGCGCATAATACTAATCGGACTGGTAATCGTATTATTACTGCCCGGTGCGGGAGCTGCGGTTAACGGACTCTCAGCGGGTTCGGGCTGCACCGGTCGTACTTTGTGCATCGCATCGGGCGCCTTAACCATGTTCTTGGTGGAAACTTTGTCATTGATTACTTTCTTCTCCCGCGCCAGAGCGAAGGAACTTAAAGCAACAATGCTCACCAAAAAAAGCGTAAAAAATGATCTCATAAATCCTCCTTGGTTTGTTAAAAATCTTAATATCTTATTCGTTATCTGCGAAAACAAACAATATCAGACGGTTCCTGCCGCCTGATATTTATTATTGTGTACGTCTATTTTATTAATACCATCTTTTTTGTTTGAATATTGCCGTCTACGTTTAAACGATAAAAATAAACGCCGGCCGCCAGTTCGCCGCCGTCAAAATCAAATTCGTAAACGCCGCCGGCCTGTACCTGCCCGTTAAATATGGTTTGCACTTTTTCACCGGTAACCGAAAAAACATCCAGAACCGCCCGGCCGTGCCTGGCAGCCTGAAAGTTAATACGGGTACTTGGGTTAAAAGGATTGGGGTAATTCTGTTCCAGTTTAAACGACTTCAGTGCACCGGCTTGCAGATCATCCTCAAGTGCGGTCGTAATAAAATTTGCTTCGGCCACCCAAATGCGATTGACGCGGTCGGTGTAAACATCGCTGCCGCCCTCAAAGAATTCACTATTCGGGTCTACAAGGCAATACGTCATATAAAGCGAGGCATCCGTTGTGCCGTCCGTACCCGGTTTCGCCTCTCTGGACATTGACAATTCATATTCGTCAAGTCCCGGCGAAGCGGTTACATTGATCGGCCATTCCCAGGTTTCGCCCTTGTCGAATGATCTTGAAGCAAATATTTCTGTTTTGTAACCGATGCGTTCATTCGTGCGGCCGTAGCGTAACTTTTCCGCGGGTTCGAGCAGGGTGTCGGGCTGATCGCGCCATGCGGCATAGAGGACGCCGTCTTCATCAAGGGCGAAATCAATTTCCGAATTCGTATGAAACTGATCTTCCACACCCGGAGGAAATTCGGTTGCCAAAAAAGCATTGTTAACAAACACATGATGCGCCTGGAAGGCTTGGCCGCCGTCTTCGCTTACGGCCATGTAAGGCCCAAACCACTGCCAGCGCGGATAGTAGGTACTGTCCGAAGCCATCGGACCGCCGCGCAGGTCAAATCCGACATAAACGTCGTTTTCTTCGGAAACCTGCACATCAATGGAGTTATTGCTTGGTATCCACACAAGAATTTTACCCGTATAGGAAATAACCGCGCTTGTATCATTGGGATCCGGAACGAAAATCGAATCTTCCTCGGCAACTGACGTTTTAATACCGATGTCATCCCAGTTAAGCTGTACCGGGTCAGTCCAGGTCTTTCCGTAATCATTGGAAGTCATAATCATAATGCGCAGTTCATCCATCCAGAAGGTGTTGCCGGGATGGTAGCCGTCATGGCCGATACCGGCAGCTACGGCAAAACCTGATTTGTTCATTGAAACCGTGGGATAAAGGAAGAAGTTGTTCGAAGTATCTATGCGGGCAGGATCAGAATCGATGGTCCAGAAATCATAAAGCGGATCGCTGTTTTCCGCATTAACCATCACATACTCCCAGCTTGTCCAGTCACGGTAAGCGCCTAAAAAGTGGTAGGTACCGGAAGCATCTTTAACAATATCCACCGGACCATTCCACAGGGCATTATCGTCATTACCGGTACCATTGATGTCGATACCTTCATCCATCTGCCATGATTCCGTCCAGTCGCCGCCGTCATTGCCGTATCCTTCCAGGTAATCGGAAATCAGATAAGGATGCGAAAGATGCGGTCCGTCCGCAGTAACCGCTTCGAGGTACTGATTAAAATGGATAAACGGTAAATCCAGGGCAACGGCGCCGGGATAGCGGGCGCCAACTGTACCGGCGGAAATATCGGCATTTAAATCGGTGTACGAAAAAAAATTTCCGCTGGCCAAGCCGTTCATGATATCAATAGAGGTACAACCCAGGATACCGGTGGCTTCATCGCCCACCTTATAATCGCGATAGGCCAAAAGTACAAAACCATTATCAGGATTCATATCAATCGAACGGATACCGGGATTGAGCCAGCCATAACCGTTACGGCAGGAATCTATTAAAACATTGGTGGAATTTTCGGTAACCCGCATGGTAACAAAACCGGAACCGGTATTCATTTCACCGGCAGCAACCTGATTATCGGAATTGATCGGGTTGGGGATTTCAGTATCATTATAAATGGTATAAGCCTTATTATCGATGGGCTGAGGCACATTTATATTTTTAATTTGCCTTTCTCTGGCAAAAATACTCGTAACACAAAATACCAACAGAAAAAACAGTAACCGACTCATTTTCATAAAGCCTCCTTAATTGTGAAAAAATAATAAATTAAAAGCGGGAGATGTATAATATGTAAACTGAATGCAGTTTGTTTTCACCTCCTCATCCGAATTGTAAGCATGCTGTAATTCATCAAAGTTAAGTCGTTCCTGGTTAGAGAAACCACAAATTTGCTTATAAGTGTAACAATTTTTGGATGCGTTTATTTTGCTTATGGTCACAAAACGCACCTTAAAGTTACTGAAAAGAGCAATAATTAAACGATCGTTGGTTTTGCTTTCAATTATTGCTTCTATCTTACCATTTGTATAAAACGCGTGAAACTAACTAAATTTATGCTTGATTTAAAATATAATTAGATTTGCAGAGAATTACAACCCAAAAAGCAATTTCATGGGCCGTATTTGCCCGTTCACATTAAATATTATCATTGCAAATGCACTATGCCTGATAATAAGACCATAAACCGGCAGCGTTAAGGTTCTGAATTATGGCTGTGTTCTCACGCGGACGTAAGAATATTGGGTTGTTTTTTTGTATTGTATAGAGGCTAATTTCAGCATTGTTTATTGGAAGCAGAAACATTTCCCTGAAATTTTTCCAGAATATATCTGAGGGAAAATTATTTCAGGATTGAGGGATAAATCATTCCGATTTTATTCAGATCCTCATCAGTCAGAAAATCAAATTCAATGCCTATTTGATAATAATCTTCATCTATTTTTTTTAGATTTTTAATCAAACCGCAGGTTTTTACCACATCGGTGCCCATGCCGATTGTCAGTTCAATTTTAGCGCCCTCCGGCATTTCATACTGAGACTGAATGGCAACTCCGGAGCGACTGATATCGATTGTCTTTACCATACCCTGATTGACAACACGGTCATTGTCATCAAATAGGCGAAAAGCCATTAAGTTTTCTGATTCAAATCGCTTTGCACCTCTTCCATCAAAGTCCAAAATAGAACCTCCAATTCAAGTATGTGATACTTCTGTTGAAAGATATTGTTTTACCTGTGGCGTCAGCAGGTTTTCAGGAATATTGATTTGCTTTAATTCGGCGATAATCGTATTAATCTTATGTTCCGGTTCGGATCGCCTGTTGAGATAGAAGTAGTTTTTATCCCGATAACGCACCAGCCCTCCCCGGAAATTGCCCCTGTCATATTTTACGGTGATATCCATTTGTTCAAGCAGCCCGATCAGCGCTTCCAGTATTTGTTCGTTTTTTGATTTTGTGTCCGACATAGTCAGATAACTTTAATTATAAAAATTCATCCAGTTTTTTACGGCGAATGGTATCAACCACATTTTTCACTTTTTGCGACTGACCTTTTCTGCAAATCAGCAGGGCGTCATCTGTTTCGACAACGACCAGGTCTTCCACATCGACTGCCGCAACTATTTTTTTTGATGAATAAATATAATTATTTTTTGCATCCAATAAAATATTGCGGTCCGCATAAACGGCATTACCGTTTTCATCTTTTTCGGAAATATTATAAGCGGCTTCCCAGGAACCGATATCATTCCAGTTAAAATCTGATTCTATGATACAAACCTGTTTTGCGTGTTCCATAATACCATAATCTATGGATATGGATTTGGTGCCGGCATACACATCCTCAACGGCAACATCCATTTCAGCCGTATCCACCCTGCCGCACAACTTATTCAAATCTTCGGCCAGTTCCGGCTGCTGTTCCTCAAATTCGGCCATAATGGCTTTGACCGTCCAGATAAAAATACCGCTGTTCCAAAAAAAATCGCCGCTTTTCAGGAAGCGTTCCGCGGTATCGTAATTCGGCTTCTCAGCAAATGTTCTAACCCTGTAGATGCCCTTATTATGGACGGTTGTAATTTTTTCACCGCGCTGAATGTATCCGTACCCGGTCTCCGGATAGCGCGGGGTGACGCCAAGGGTAATCAGGCAACCGGCCTGCGGGGCATAAGCAACGGCCGCTTTAATGATCTCCTGAAAATTATCGGTTTCTTTTATCTGATGATCCGCCGGCAGCACGACCATAACTTCTTCATCGCTGGCACGCTTCTTAATAATTGAGGCGGCCAGACCAATACAGGGGGCAGTGTTTCTGCCGAAAGGTTCGGCGATTATATTTTCGGGTGGTATTTCGGATAATTGTTTTTGGATCGGTTCTTTCAGATCGGTATTGGTGATGACCAATATGCGGTCGGTCGTTGTGAGGTTTTTAATTCGGTCATAGGTTAACTGCAGCATGGAGCGGCTACCAATCAGATTGAGCATTTGCTTGGGATTGGAAGCGCGGCTGCGCGGCCAGAATCGGGTACCGACGCCACCGGCCATTAAAACAATGTACATAAATGCGTCCTTTTTTTTCAGAGTGTTGAGAGCCAGTTTTTAGCAATATCATTATTCGGATCTAATTCCAGCACCGTTGTAAAAACCCTTCTGGCATTCTCCACTTCACCTTTTAAAGTATACGTTTCACCGAGATTGTTCAGCGCGGCGATATAACGTGGTTTCAGGGTCAGCGCTTTTAAAAACATTTTGATGGCATCCTCATAACGCTGATGGGCCTTGAATACGTAACCCAAATTATTAATTGCTTCGGGATAGTCTTTTTTCAGCTTAATTGCCGTCGTCAGATGATAATAGGCGCTGTCCATATATCCTTCAAAAAAGTAAGCAACAGCAAGATTATTATGCGCCTTGGCATAGGTAGAGTCAATCTGAAGCACCCTGCTATAGCCCTCAATCTGATCCTTACTTTCCCATTCACGGGCTACTTTCTCGGACAGGATAAAGGCCTCTCTGCTCAGATTTCCGACAATGATACTTTCTACTAACTTTTTATTCTTAAGTGCCGGGGCATAATCGGGGTTTATCTCAAGAGATTTATTAATAGAGACAATTGCATCATCGTATTCATTCAGCAGAAGAAGCATATAACCGACATTATTATGTGCTTCGTAATAATCCGGCTTAAGCACGGATGCTATTTTAAAGTGTTCCAGCGCGCTCTCGAGCCGTCCCATCCTGTGAAAGGCGACACCCAGAAAATTATGTAATTCCGGATCATCAGGAATGATTTCCAGGGCCTGTTTCCATGCTTTAACAGCAAGCGTATCATTATTTGACTGATAATATGCGATACCTTCACTAACAAAGTTTTCTGCTTTTAAACGCAGCGCCTCCCGCTCGGCTTTTAATGCCGCTTCTGTTTTCGATTCCGGTTCCGGCTCTTCTTTAGGTTCTGTTTTAAACCAGGCGCAGGAGGAAAATAAAAATAACAGACTTAGAAGCATTACACATTGTTTCATACGATCCTCCCGAATTTATTTAGATGATTTAAAATGCACTAAAACGATGATTGAAAATCAGGCCGAATCCGGTTAAAGTCATTTTTGCGGTCGGTCTGATTTTTATCTTCCGGTTCAGGCGCAACCGTTTCCGGCAGTCATGTTTTTCTTTTCAAATCCCCACCCCAACCCCGCCCGGGCGGGACGAAGGGGCGCTGACAGGTAATTAATCCGCGTGAGTCTCCATTCCCATTGCCCAACCACTCTATTTTTTCTCAATCAAATATTGCCCGATAAATACAACGTGCGCCGGTCCCTTCAAAAAAATGCGCTTTCCTTTTCTGAGCACTTCTAATTTACCGCCATTTGTTTCTATTTCAAGAGATTTTCCGCTGGGATAAAATTTATCCCAGTAAACAAGGGCACTGGCCGTCACTCCAGTGCCGCAGGATAAAGTTTCGTTATCCACACCGCGCTCGTACGTACGCACCTTAATTTTTTTATCAGAGATAGCTTTGATAAAGTTAACATTCGTCCCATCTGAAGCAAACATGAGATGATTTCTTAAATGGGAACCGATTTTATTAACGTCGATTTTTTCCAGGTCCGATTCGACATTTACGACCAGATGGGGAACGCCGGTATTGATAAAACCAAGTGAATTCATATCCTGCGGCAAAGTAAGTTTTTCCTGCTGAACGGGACGTGTTTTGCCATGGGACAGAATTTCCACTTTGATATGATCGGGCGAATCAATCTGCACTTCATGCATGCCATCGCTGGCTCTGATTTCAAATGACTGGTGCAACTCCACCAGGCTGAGAATATTAGCAAACAGAACGACGGCGCGTAATCCGTTGCCGCACATATCCCCTTCGGAGCCGTCGGCATTGAAATAACGCATGCCCAGTTCAAGATTTTTACTGACCGATAGAAAAATAATTCCGTCCGCACCAATACCAAAATGGCGGTCACACATGTGTTTTATCTGATCGGATGATAGCAGACGATTATAGATTTTACGCTGATCTAACAGAATAAAATCATTACCTGCTGCTTCAATTTTGGCAAATTCGACCAGTTGTTCCATTAATCTCTTTGATAATCCGGTAAATTAAAATTTATATCTTCTTTTTCCCAGCGCTTGCGAACCGATACGGTATCGCGGCCTACCCTGAACGGCTCCGAATAATGAAACGGAAATAGTTTACCGTAAGAATAATGGCCATTCTCATCAAGGTCAATAAATCCTTCCAGAATATATTGCCCCTCCGGAATATTTTCAAACCGGTAAGATGCCGATTCCGTCAGCCGTTTGGAAAAGTTTCGTTTATTTCTCTGAATATTATTTAAATAAATGAACACCGGTTTTTCTAACTCATTTTCTCCGGTTAATAATCCGGAAAGTCCTCCCAATTCACGGGATGATACGATGGTAAAGTAATGGCTTAACAGTGAATCCGCAAGTGTTTCACCCCAAAGATCGTATACTTTTGATAAATCGAATACAGCATTATATGAAGAATCCGGTTTCAGAAATGATTCCGGCACAAATTCCCCTTCGAAATGCGTTAAATGATCCCATACACCGGGCACCGTGTCGCCATGTATGGTTTGCAAAGCAAAACTATTTTGCAGTGCAAAATAGTCTGCGGGTCCGGAAAAACCGACCCGGATCCTGCTATCCGGGTGAAGCGATTTAGCGCTGTCCGCCGGTAAAAATTCGCTGAATCTAAATGTTGTCGTATCGTTTTCCGCAGATGATTCGAATGACATTGTTATCGGTCCGGGATTACTGTTGCCGCTGCTGTCCTGCAAACCCGTAATCAAAACCTGGTAAATTGTCGCTGAATCCATAGCATTGGTGAATACATCATAAATATTGGCCGATTCAGGGTTTTTTGAGACGCCGAGGACAGGCAGCGGTTGTCCGCTGATGCTGTCGCTGACCTGCACATTGGTTTCTGTGAATCCGGCCAGCGGTTCGCTGAACCTTAGATTAATATAGGAACGATTCATTGGACGCACACCGGTCAAATAAGGGGCAGTCGTATCGATTTTTGTAATTCTGAAGGCGATGCCTTCGAATTGCATTGTTGTGCTGTCCAGAATTACATCACGCCAGGGAATGCCAATCCGTTCATAAGCGGCGTCGATCTGCTGGTTATTATTCTGATCCTGTACGGCAAAAATCCGGTATTTGCCACTGCTTAAATAATTAAGATTGAATTTTCCTTCCGCTCCGGATTGTGATACGTAAATCGGTTTAACTGCTGTAAAGTCTTCGGGGATGGAATCATCGAGACTGAATGCGAACAGATGAAAGGTCTCATTGCGTTCTATCCCGTCGATATATCCCGATATTTGGCCGCGGTCGATAGCATCCCCGGTAGAAAATGCAAACTGCACACTCGCTTTCATCTTATTGTTGCGTTCATCGGAAACACCGGCGCCGATGGTAATAACATAGGTTCTTTCACTTTGTAAACTTTCCTTCAAGACAAGATTGACCCGTTTACTGCCCTGCCATTCGACCTCGTGGTCAATGGGCGGTGAAATAAAGAGGTTGTTGCTTAAAGAGCCTTCCTGCATACGTTCCGAAAAGGTAAAACTGATCTCATCAAGATCAAGCGAAATGCCTGTTGAATCGTATGCCGGAAATACTGCGATAATTTCCGGAGGGATTCGATCAACCGGACCGCCTCCCGGCGCTTTCCGGGTGGCACAGTTGTTAAATACTGCCGTCAGAAGAAAAAGGAGAACAAAACCAAAAAATGTATTTTTCATATTTTCAATTCATCATCTCAATGCAGAAAGTTTTGAACACTATTCAGCAGTTAACCGTATTAACCTCATAGCGATTGATCATATGCAGGGATAGTTTAGCGGAATGACATTCGCTATGATTTGCTCATTTCAATTTGAGCTAAATTTCCGACAAAATTTTAATTATATCAAGCTTTGAATGCAATTTAAACGGCAAATTCGGTAAGAAATCCGGATTGCGTATTTTCCGGATTTTGCATTTTTTTAGAACCCTGAAATCAGGCCGGATGAAAGTGGTTAAGAAAAAAAAGCCGTCGTTTAGACGACGGCCTGTGATTAAAGTTCTTTAATTCTGGCTGCCCGGCCTTTGCGGTCTCTGAGGTAATAAAGTTTGGCGCGTCTTACTTTACCTCTGCGCTTAACTTCAATTTTAGCCAGTCGCGGTGAATGCAGCGGGAAAATTCTTTCCACGCCGACACCGTTTGAAATTTTTCTGACGACAAAGGTTTCGTTGATCCCGCCGCCTCTGCGTTTGATACATACGCCCTGGAATACCTGAATACGTTCTTTATCACCTTCGATGACACGCACATGAACAGCGAGCGTATCGCCGGCACGAAATTCAGGAATATCCGTGCGTAATTGATCTGCGGTTACTGTGTGAAGTACTTCCATATTGCTTCTCTCATTTTATTTTATTGATTTTAAATAATTTTCATATAAATCCGGACGCCGGGTTCGTGTAATTTTCTCACGCTGTTCCTGACGCCAGCGCTCTATTTTTTCATGATTACCGGAAAGCAGCACCTCCGGCACCTTTTTATCTCTGAATTCTTCCGGTCTGGTATAACATGGCGCATCGAGCAGATCATCGGAAAATGAATCGGTCCAGGCCGAGTTAATATCCCTGATCACGCCCGGCAGCAGACGGATAACCGAATCGATGATAACCAGCGCGGCAATTTCACCCGCGCTTAACACATAATCACCGATTGAAATTTCATGAATATCATAGAATTCATGAATGCGTTCGTCAATGCCTTTATAATGGCCGCACAGGACAACCAGATGTGATTTCAGGCTCAGTTGTGTGGCCATTTTCTGATTAAAGACCGTTCCCTTCGGCGATGTGAGAATGATATGAGCGCTTCCTGGATCTTTGCTCCTGAAAATATCATCCAGCGCTTCGATGACCGGTTCAATTTTAAGCACCATGCCGGGACCCCCGCCATAGGGATAATCATCAACCGTGCGATGCTTATCGTGGGTATAATTGCGTAAATCATGCAGTGCGATTTCGGCAATGTTCCGCTCGCGCCCAATCTTAATGATGCTTTGCCCGATGGGTCCCTCGATTATCCTGGGAAAGGCTGTAAGCAAATCGATTCGCATATCAAAGACCGTTAATCCAACAAACCTTCAATAACACAGATTATCACTTTTTTTCGGCCGGTATCTATTTCCTTTATTACCTGCCGTATGGCCGGAATCCGGAATTCCTGATCCGTGCTGTTTTTTACCAGATAAACATCATTACCGCTATACTGTTCAACATCGGCAATAGTCCCGATCAACTTTTCATTTTCATCATAGACACTGATGCCGATTAAGTCATGAATATAATATTCGCCATCCTGCAATGCCGTTAGCTCTGCTTCCGGAATATACAAAAACCGGTCGCGCAGTATTTCCGCTTCGCTAATGCTGTTCAGTTCTTCAAATTTAATAAAAACAAACCTATTCGACACACGCGTATAAGCGATCGAATAGGTCTGCCAATTATCGTTAATATTTACATGGACATGTTTCAGTTCGGCAAAGTGCTCAGGAAAGGAAGTAATTATTACGGCTTTAACTTCGCCCTGAATTCCCTGTGGCTTTAAAACTTTACCTACGATATACATGCCTTACTTATTCTAAAATCTCCAGAACCGCGCGTTTCCCGGCTTTTGCAGAAGCGGCCGCCAAAAGCGTACGTATCGATTTTGCGGTCTGTCCGCGTTTACCGATAACCTTACCCAGGTCACCTTCACCAACACGTAGCTCATAAACCGTTACGCGTTCGCCTTCGACTTCGGTTACCTCAACTTCGTCTGGTTTGTCGACAAGGTGTTTCGCGATAAATTCAACAAATTCTTTCATAATCACAATACCTCCGTTAAGTGTTGTATCACAATCGCACCAACCGTATTTCCACAGAGTTGCGCATTTTTCAGTAATTTTACAGAGATATTATCCCTGCGCTTTGGGCTGCTCTTCCTGTGCGTCTTCCGACTTCGCTTCCTTGTCTTCAGATTCTTTAGTCGCTGCTTCGGAAGTTTTACTTTCTTCCTCAGATGCTTTATCTTCTTCTTTGGTTTCCGGGGTTTCTTCTTTTACTTCTTTCACCTCTTCAGTGGCGGCTTTTACCTCTTCTTCCGGTTTTTCTTCAACTTTAGCTTTAGCTTCCGCTGCCGGTTCTTCATCTTTCTCTTCAGCTTTGACCGGCGCTTTTTTCACTTTTTCATGCTTCGCTGCCAGGCGTTTTGCTCTTTCTTCCTGAAGAAGCTGCCATTTAGAGAGTTCTTCGGTAATTTTAGCTTCATCCGCGCCGTGTCTTTTTAGGTCCCATTTTAACCATAAGCCCTGTCCCCTTAAAAGACTTTTTACTGTTTTGGTCGGCTGTGCGCCGTTTTCAAGCCAGTAAAATACCCGGTCTTCATTAAAATCAACTTTATATGGTTCACTTAAAGAATCATAAGTGCCGATTGCTTCGATAAATCTGCCGTCCCGCGGTGAACGGCTATCCGCCGCTACAATCCTGTAAAAGGGACGTTTTTTTCTTCCCATTCTGCGTAATCTCAACTTAACTGCCAAATTGAAACCTCCATCGTTTTAAACTATCAGGATAATCCCATCGGCATGTTGCCCATACCGGGAAAGGATTTACCCTTCATTTGTTTCATCATTTTTTTCATTTGCTGAAATTGATTAATTAATTGATTGACATCCTGAACGCGCGTGCCGCTGCCGTTGGCAATACGTTTCCGGCGGCTGCCGTTCAGAAGTTTAGGATTCCGGCGTTCCGGAATCGTCATCGAATTAATAATTGCTTCTGTTTTTACCAGGCCGCGCTCGTCAACCTCTACACCTTTTAACTGACGGCCGACGCCCGGAATCATTCGTATCAGTGATTCCAGCGAGCCCATTTTTTTAATTTGCTGCAACTGGTCCAGAAAATCTTCCAGATCAAATTCGGCCTTTTTCAGCCGCGCTTCCAGTTTGCGCGCCTTTTCCGCATCAATGGTGTCCTGGGCTTTCTCGACAAGGGTTACCACGTCGCCCATGCCCAGAATACGCGAAGCCAATCGGTCGGGATGAAACTGTTCGATCTCATCCATCTTTTCGCCGACGCCCATGAATTTGATTTGCTTGCCGGTTACCGCGCGAATCGATAATGCGGCACCACCGCGGGCGTCGCCATCCATTTTTGTGAGTGCCACACCATCAAAATCCAGACGATCGGAAAAAGCCCCGGCGGCATTTACCGCGTCCTGACCAGTCATACCATCGGCGATAAACAGTATCTCGTGCGGCCTGATTCTTGATTTGATCTTAACCAGCTCATCCATCATCCGTTCATCGATATGCAGGCGGCCGGCCGTATCCAAAATGATCGTATCGCACATTTGTTTGCGCGAAGCCGAAATTGAATTGACTGCAATTTTAACAGGATCGGATAAACCTTCATCGTAAACCGGAACATCCAGACCTTTTCCGATAACCCTGAGCTGCTGAATAGCAGCGGGACGATAAACGTCCGCGGCAACCAGCATGGGTTTTCTGCCGCGTTTACGCAGAAAAGAGGCCAGTTTACCGGCAAAAGTCGTTTTTCCCGATCCCTGGAGACCGGCAAGCATGATGATGGTGGGCGGAATACCCGCAGTTTTTATTTGCGTCGTTGAACTGCCCAGCAGCCTGACCAGTTCATCATTGACGATTTTTACGATCATCTGACCCGGCGTGACACTTTGCAGTACCTGTTCACCGATGGCCTTTTCCTGAACTGAATCTATAAAATCTTTTACAACTTTATAGTTAACATCCGCTTCCAGCAGCGCCCGCCGGATTTCTTTGAGCGAATCGGCAATATTTTCTTCACTCAGCTTACCATATCCGCGCAGTCTCTTAAATGTCGCTTCCAGCTTTTGTGTTAATTCTTCAAGCATTGTAATCCTGTTTCCATTGCCGTAAGATTATGACCGACAAATGTACATAATTATGACCCGGTTATCAAGACTATCGCCTTTTTTTTTGTAAAAGCATTGTAAAATCAATAACAGTTTATTAAATAATTATTTACAGGTTGCAACTTTCATAAGTTAGATGCTTCGATTTGAAATCCGATCCTGCCGTATCAGGTTGATTCAGAATACTGTTCTTTCAGCATGTAATCATCATTTTGATGCATTCACTTCTTTTGGAATGCCACGCAAAAACTGCCGTCCATGCCATGTTTATGGGGAAACGTACACAGGGCGTTCCATCCGCCGTGCAGGGATTTGAATTTTGCCGGCAAGGGTAAAGTTTTAAAATGCGTGTGCTTTTTCAGAAATGTGTGCAAAACATTCTCGTTTTCAAGATAGTCCATCGTACAGGTGCTGTAAACCAGTTTTCCACCCGTTTTTAACTGTTCTGCTGCCCGGGCCATAAAATTGATCTGGTTCCGGGAAAATTCCACAATTTCCGTAATGCTGCGCCGCCACTTAATATCCGGATGTTTTCGGATCACGCCCAAACCCGAACAGGGCGCGTCGATCAGAATTCTGTCGAAAAAAATTTTGAACGGCAGGTGGCCGGCATCGGCGACAACGTAGTAAACGCCTTCTTTTCGGCGGGTGCTCAGATTTTTCTTTAAAATTTTCAGCCGGTCCAGACGAAAATCCATCGCCACGGCATGCTTGATCCTCGGATAGTCATCAATAATCTGGGCGAACTTGCCGCCGGGTGCGGCACAGACATCCAGCACCACATCACCGGACGATGGTTTAAGCAATTCGACAGGAATATTGGCGCTTTCATCCTGCACCAGGCAGTACCCCTCTTTAAACCAGCCCGCTTCCAGCACCGACTGCACATCGGTTATTGTGACTACATTTGGAAACAGTCTGGATTTTTCATAGCCGATCGATTTCCCATTCAATAATGCCTCGAAATCGGCGACGGAAATTCGCTGCGTGGCAATACGCAGGTCGAATGCCGGCGGTTCGTTCATCCCCCGGCAAAGCGCTTCGGTTTCATCTTCACCCCAAAAACTAACCCAGCGTTTAACCATCCACAGCGGAAATGAATACTTCACACTGATCAGCATATCCCTGTCCGAAAAATGGTCATCCGGTTTGAGATTCTCACCATCCCGGATGTAAGCGTGCAGTACGCCATTAGTAACCCGGCTAAGACCGGCAACGGTTTTCTTTTTCGTCAGATTCACATATTCATTCAGTGTGGCGTAAGCGGGAATGTGGTCAAGAAAAATCAGCTCGTACAGTGAAAGTCTTAATATCACTTTAACTTTATTGAGCAGTTTGCGATATTTCCCCTTATAAAGCGTTTCGGCTATCCATTCGAGATAGTTATAGTGCCGTACGACACCAGATGTCAGCGTTTTTAGTAACCTGCGATCCTGATCGGATAAAGGTGTCTTTCCAAGTAATTCCGCAACCAGATCATCGAGTCGCGTATGCTTCTGCTCGAACTTAAGCAGCAGGCTGAAAGCATATTCGCGTACGGTTTTTGTTTTCTTTTTATTAGCCATTTATTTGAGATATTCTTTACACTGACATTTTACCTGGGCGACAATTTTAATTAATTATCACTGCGGCGCAAGTTAAAAAAAAATTGTGCGTTAATAAATTTTATATTTTCCCCGCCTAATGAAGCACTTGTCAAATATATGTTTTCTGATAAACGTCTGCGGACTGATTTATGATTGGAAACACGATTTACATAACTTACCGGCGATTACACAAAATCACATAATGCAGATTAATTTTAGAGAATAATTCATTCCGGCGAATTATTCAATCAGTTTATCGAGAAAATTTTCTATGCCTTTTATCCGAACCGGCTCGCCGTTTATTTTCCGCGTGCTGATAAGAGAAGCATCCACTGGTCTGGGATAATCGTCCATATCATCCAATGAAACCGGTTTTAATAAATCCGAAGGGCATCTAAGTTTTTTACACAGCATCCGGCCAAGCGTGTAACGATCGATGCGCTGATCTCCGGCCAGATGAAAAAGGCCCTGTTCAGTACTGAGGGCAATTTTCCAAATCCAACCTGCCAGGGCGCCGGTATAGGTGGGCGTGCGGATTTCATCTTTGAATAAAGGAATTTCATGATTATTCCGCAATCTGTCTAAAAACCAGTCGATAAAATTTTTATTTTCACCCAGCCCCTGTCCCAGGGCCAGAGCGATACGGATAATGGCCTGGTCTCCGGCAATTTCCTGTACGGCCTGTTCACCTTTGAGTTTTGTTTCTCCGTAGACATTAACCGGATCGGGTTTACTATTTTCCCTGTATGGTGGGACATCGCCTCTAAAGATAATATCCGTCGACAAATAGACCAGACGCGCGCCATGATTTCTGCACCACTGCGCAAGCTCAGCGGTTGCTTCACTGTTTGCGCGTGCCGCCTGATCGGGATTGCGCTGACAGGCGCCCAATCCCGATACGGCCGCCGCATGTATAACAATATCGGTGTTAAAACCTTCCAGCTGAGGTATTATATTTTCATGAAGATTCAGCGGGATGGCCGGTATACGCTCTCCGCTGACTTTTTCCGGGGTGCGGTAACTGCCGTGCACTTCGCAATTTCCTGGTTTGGCCTGAATAAGATAGCGGGCGATATAACCGTTTATCCCGGTGATTAATACACGGGACATGAATGTTCCTGCTCCTAAAATTGCCTGCTGAAACGCATGCCGAAATAATTGCTGTTATCAGTGAATTTATACGATTCAAACTGCATGTGCCAGGCTGTTGAAACGGTGCGGTTATGTTTACGGGCCAGACGCATGGCATTGATACCGCTGACCAGATGATTCAACAGGACCGCAGCATAAAAATATACATCCTGACTGGCGATTTCATTGGCGCGCAGGCGCTTGCCGTCGTAGCGGAAACGGTTGTCGCGTGAATCCCATTTCCAGTAATTCGCCGGTGTCTCATCATAAATCGCATCAAAATAGCGGTCGCGACGCCGTTGTTCGTTAAATGAATAGATATCATCGTATTTGCCGATATCGATCCAGTATTGCAAATCCTTACCCGCGGGCTGCACCCCGGCATGCTGCCCGGCAAAGGTTTTATATTCATCCTTTAAATGATCGGAATAGAGCTGATTGGCCAGCAGTCCGCTCCATGCCAGTACTTCGAATCCCAAAAACATAAAGGCCTGACTTTTCCTGCCCATGTAATATTCACCGGCGCCGGGCAGAACCAGACTCATGAAAAATGCCCGTCCCACCGATTTCTGCTTGCTTTCCGGCTGCATTTCCGGCTTTGATTGAAATAAGGCCGGTTTTGTTTCATTGCGGTCCGGGCCGGGAATAAATTCAGGATTAACCAGCAAACCGGTATTATTTTTAAATGGAATAATGCCGTTATTTTCCTGCGCCATCAGGGATGAAACAATCAGGATGATAAATAAAATATGCAGTTTATTTCTAAAAATCATTTTAATTACCGTTTTAAATTATATGTAATCCCGTAGAGACGATCCGCTGGGTCGTCTCTATCCAAATATCAAATAAATTCCGTTTTT
>CAYXRA010000052.1:24374-25922 GCA_964467525.1 uncultured Calditrichaceae bacterium | reverse complement strand
GTAGAGACGATCCGCTGGGTCGTCTCTATCCAAATATCAAATAAATTCCGTTTTTGTAGAGACGACCCGCCGGATCGTCGCTTTCATCTGTTTAAAATCTCGCATAATGCATTGATATGTTTTTATTTTTCATCCGTTTAAAGCCCCTCCCCAGTCCCGACGGGGCGGGAATGTGATGCCCCCCTCCCCAACCCCTCCCCCGATTTATCGGGGGAGGGGCGAAGGGGTGGGGGGTTCTATTTAATCATACCTTTGTGTGTTTGCTAAATCATTTCTGTTTCATTTATCCAATTAATGCCATTTCTGAGACGACCCGCCGGGTCGTCTCTACCAACCTATCCAATCAATTTCAAATTTGAGACGATACCACGGGCCGTCTTTACAATATTACCAGGAGACCTTCACGCCGTAGGTGTAAACCGGTTCGTTCACCCCATAATAACGGCGGTCGATATTGAACGAATAACGTATTTTTTTATTGTACTGCTTTACGGCAATCGCGGCGTCAAAGGCGCTGACCAGATGGTTGAGCAGGACAAGACTGACCATGGTCGTGGCCGTATCGTAATAATCATTACTGCGGTTGCGCATATCGCGATACGTACCGATGTGCGGCGTAACATGCAAAATATTAGCCGTATTATCATAAAAATCAAAGCCGGGCGCATCATCCCAGCCCACGCCGAACTGGTGCAGATATTTGTAAATCATTTCATAGTACTGCTGGTGTGTGTTGCTCTCCGGCAGGCTGTGCGTGTAGTTCAGTTTAGATTCCATCCGGCGCAGGTCATCTTTGTATTGCGTGTAATCGTCATCCGCAATACGTTCATATTCATACTTATTGCCATTCGTTTGTACTTCTACCTTGACAACATCCAGGGTTTGTTTATCCCACAAATCCATTTTGACCGCCTCTGCGTAAACCTTCGACCAGTACTTCTGCTCATCCCAGTGTTCCAGTCCGTATTCCCGCATGCGATTATCTTCCTTATCGCCTTTATTATCGTAATAGACATTCGCCGACCAGAAAGCGATTTCCAGTCCCACGAACAGCGCCGAGCGCCACCACGATCCGGCGTAGGCCTCGCCGGCGCCGGGCAAGAGCGCCGATAAAAATGCCGCGCGCACACCGGATTTTTCCTTCGGGCCGCCCGCCTCTTCTTCCTGCGGACCGGCCGCGTGCATCATCCGGAATTTTTGCCGGTTAAAACCGAATACTTCGGACTGCTGTAATATTTTTACATCGATTGTAGCGGGATTCCCGTCGCCGGCAGATACCGGTTCTGACTCCTCAAGCAGACTTGCGCTGACTCCGGAAAGCATGCCCTGAAAATCAATGGTTTCATTCCGATCGCTTCTGATTGACAAGATGCTGCTTTGCGGGGAATCGGAGGGTACCTGTTTTTCCGATTCCGCCGGCTGCCCGAAAACAAAATGATTGAACAGCAAAAGTGATAATAAAACGATCAAATATTTTTGCGTCATTTGGGGCGCCTCTTATTTATTGTGCTTCATTTAAATAAAAATTTTCATCTGTTTAAAATCCCC
>CAYXRA010000052.1:4402-24274 GCA_964467525.1 uncultured Calditrichaceae bacterium | reverse complement strand
GGGGTGGGGGATGTGTTTGCAAAATCATGGATGTTTAATTAAAATAATTTCCTCGCAAGTTTCTGCAAGTAGCTTGCGCGCATCACGTTGTTCATCCTTTCCCGCAGATCAAACTCATACAAAGCGCCGAAATAATATCGCCACTCCCGCGGGTAGGTGACCAGCCTGTCGCGCGAGTCATCATAATTTTGGGCCACATCCAGCGGAAAGACCGCTTCCGCAAAAAAGCGCGTCGGGAATAATGAAAATGAAAAGGATTCGAGACGCAGCTGCAAACCGATATTGCGCTTAAATTCCATTAAATCGAAATCCTTGATACGGTCGAACACTTCCTTCTCGTTATCGGACAAATTGCTGTATTGCTGCCCTTCAAGACTTCTGCCCCAGGTATTGCCGTACTGGTAAAAAACGCCGAAGAAAATTTTATCGAAATAAACATGCCCGATCAAAGCGTCGATATTTTTAAACAGCGGAAAACGATAGCTCAGGGTACCAATCAATTTGTGCCGGCCTTCCATGCTGAAGAATGAATAGCCCTTCATGCCCAGCAATCCGCCGCCGTACAGATGAAAAAATCCGTCCACTTTACGGTCGATATAACCGGCGCGCAGATGCAGGCCAATCGCATGATCATTCATCAGCGGATTCTCAAAATATTCCTCCCAGTTGAGATCAAACTGATTATAGCTGTAATTTTTGAAAATTTCCGCCCGCGTGGCCTGCAAAGCGAAATCATCCAGAAAATCACTGGATTCGTAACTGTGCTTAAAATAAATGTAACGTCCGGCCGTGGGATTAATGGCTTTGTCAATACCCGGCGTAATCAGGTCGGCAATAATCCGCCATTCCAGGGCATACCCTTTCAGATAAGTATAATGAAAAGTAAAAGGCGGTTCCCAGCGCTTCTTAACCGGATCATAGAGTTCATTATAATGGATTTTGGCCTTATAATTACGCCAGAGCAGCGCGGCCTCAAAATTTAAAAAATGCCAGGGATTAAAATTAGCGCCGACGCGGGCTTCGGTTAAATCAAAATTGACATCCATATCGTAGGTCAATACATAATCTTCGCCGCGTTCTATTTCCAGCTTATCATCAATATTAGCTGACATATTGAAAACTTCGACAAAGAGCGATGGTTTAAATTCATTAACCTCAAAATATCCGTACAGATCATAATCCAGATTGCTGTTGATGGCCGCGCCGCCGAGCAGCAGATACTTGTTCAGCATATCCCCGGAAAACAAATAGAGTCCGGGCTTAACCGTACCATAATCGATCATAATGCGCGGCAGAAGGTGAATCGGCGTAAATGTCTGCTTGTATGGGCGAATTTCCGGATTTTCCGTGATGGTGTTATCAAAATTCTTATCCGGGATCGATGCAATATAATTCGGATCGTATTCGGCCTGGCTTCTATCGAGCGCTTCAGGCTGACTGATTTCGTAGATATGGTAACCGAGACTGTCATAGCAAGCATAGACAAGTTCACCGGCTTGATTAACCGACGGCATCATCGCCCCGCCGGTAACATTGGTCAGCAGTTCGCCGGCGCCGCTTTGCAGATCATAGCGATAGATGTTATAAATGCCGGTTGTGCTGGCAGCATAGTAGAGAAAATCGCCGCCCGGATCAAAAAAAGGATAGCGCAGTTCTTCCTCAGCTTTCAGGAAAAAATCGAATGACTTTTCTTTTATCTCATAAACGGCAAGATTGCGTCCGTATTCGATGGCCGTATCAAAAATAATCTGTGCATCGTCCGGCGACCAGCGCGGATGATAGATTTGCCGGGTATCGGTAAACTGCAGCACCTGTTCAATTTTACCGCCGCGAAACTCCACTTTACGCAGCAGGCGTTCATCATTATCCTTTTGCTCTGTCAAAGCGCCGGTTTCGATATCAAAGTAAAGTGTTTTATTAAATTCAACATCGAAACGCTCCGGCAGATGATAGATATTCATCTGGTGCAGACCGTTGGTTGCCGAAACAAATACCAGCTTTTTGCCATCGTGACTAAAATCGGGATTGCTGCCGCGCAGATACCTGGTTAAGCGGATTTCTTCCTCTTTCTGAAGATCGTATAAAAACAGGTCATTGTACGCGGAGCCGTAACTGTCCCGTTCCTGACGGCTGTAAGCGATATACCTGCCGTCCGGCGACCAGCTCAGTGAGGATGATATTTTATTCGCAACCGCCGTTTTCTTCTTTGATTGCTTATCATAAATGATTAAACGATTGATACTGAAATAGTCCTGCCCGCGATTGGAAACATAGGCTATTTTTGATCCGTCCGCAGACCAGACCGGATACAGATTCGCCGAACCTTCTTTTTCAACCGGACTCCCCTTCACCGGATTCGCCCGGATCGATGCCGTACGTTCCGTATAAACATTCTGCAGGGAATCCATCCACTGTGCGTAAAGGGTGTCTGCCGGCAATCCGATCACATCCTTCAGCACGCCCTCGAAGGTGTAGGCATTCCATTTCGACGAGGCTTCGGTTATCTGCTCCAGAATCTGTTCGCCGAAACGATTTGTGAGATAATCGATGAAAGAAAAACCCAGGTTATAGACCGATTCATTGCCGTGACTGCTTTTTCCGAAAACAGTCATTTCATTATAGGTGAGCATCCGGTCGTATAGAATCCGGTCGCGCAGAATCATTTCCCGGTGCGGATCGCGATAATCGTAGCGGCTGCCGTCCGCCTGATGCTGGGCCGTGCCTTCGGCGAACCAGATCGGAATATTTATAGAGCTGAGCGGATAGGATACGATGCCGTTGGGAAATCCGCGCACCACATCTTTGCGGCGCTCTTTTTCATAACTGAATACCTGTAAAAATCCGTACGGAAAAGTCAAATTCGATTTGATCATATTCTGAATGGATACCATGTGGGCAAATTCGTGGGTAACCACATCACGCAGCCAATTGCGCGTACCGCGCATAATATAATCAAGATTGGACGCCCAGATTTCTATCTTATTATCCAGGAAAAAAGCGCCGCCGTTGGAATAGTCATCCGTATCTTTGATCACAAAGTGAATTTTGCCGTCCGGCTCGTAATTATAAAGTTTCGTAATGTGCGGATATATTTCTTCGGCTATTTTTCCGACGATCAGCGCTGTATTTTTAGTGCCGTTATGAAAATGAACCGTGCAGTGCCCGGTATCGAACGACTGCCACTGGAGCTGGGGATGATTGTATTCGATAAACTGGCCCCTGACCGTCAATACCAATATCAGCAGACTGCAGGCTATTAAAATGAATTTGCGCACCTAATGCACCACCATTATTTTTATGAGTATCCGTTCCGTTTTGCTTGTTGATTTCGCTTCTATCTGGCAGAGGTAAACACCCGAGGCGATATCCGCCACATTCCAGGTTACTTCGTTATCGGTTCCCGTCATACCGGGACCGTCAAAACTATCGATCAGCGTACCGGCTGTGTCAAAGATGCGGATTTTCACTTCAGCCTGTTCATTCAGGTAGTAGCGAATCCGGGTCGTATTGGCGGTGTTAGGGTTGGGATAGTTATACGCGCGCTGCTCAGGCATTAAGGCCGATCCGACGGGCTGATACAAAAGCGCTTCGGTGATCAGCACATTATTCGTTGCGTTCAGATTGGCCTGTTGCCAGAGAATATCAACATTGTTATTCGTTACGGCCATCTGCCAGGCATAGACCGAACCCGAATCGCTGACGGCAATTAGTTCCATTTCCTCATCCGCATCGAGCTGCATCAGGAGCGGTGAATGACTGATCGCGCCTCCGGTGGCCAGGGGAAATCCGGGTGTTGCGTTTCCGTTGACATCATAAGCCAAAATTGTACCCGAACGCAATGCGGCAATGATATCCAGGTCGCCGTCATCATCGGCATCGAAGATGAGGGGCGTTCCAACAAACCGGTCATTTTCGTTTAACTTTGGGATCATCGGGAAATTAGTGAGCGGGGTTCCGTTGACATTACGCGCCTCAATCGTTGTCGCACCGTTGTAAACCAGATCGTAAGTCCCGTTACCATCCAAATCCGTTACAATAAACTGACCGACCATTTCAGTTTTGAAACCGGGATGCTCACTTAAATATACCACATCGCCGGTACTTTCGGATAACGCCGGATCAATAAAATACAGCTTCTGATCATTTCCCGAATAGGCCAGCAGAGATCCTGTTCCCGATTCACCCAGGGGAACGATCGACGTATAGTCAAATCCGCCTAAGTAAAAACTAAGTTGATTATTACGGTCCAGAACGATATCCCTGCCGGCAGCAATCATTTGGCTCTGCATTAAGTTTCCGTCAGAACCGTACTGATACACCGTGTCGTTGGCGCAGCTTACGAATACCTTGCCTCCGCCGGTCACCAGCGGCGAGATGCGCCGGTCCGGCAATTTGATGGCCGGAAATAGCGCTGCGGCAGTCGAGTCGTTTCGGGCATTCAATAAATCATATCCGTAAAGACGGGTTTCGCCGGCGGCAAACAACTGATCATAGGCGCCGTCGCCATCATTATCAGCAAGGGCCAGGGAAACCGTTTCATTACTCTTCGCGGTATTGGCGATTATAGATTTATCTTCAAAGTATAATCCCTTATTGCCGTTACCGGCGGCATAAATTTTTCCGGCGGATGAACAGTAGAATAAAAATTCACCGCCGCGGTCTTGCACGGCGCCGGCAACGAGGGCGGCATTTTTAGTGCCCTCGAATGATAATGGATAATAATCTTCCTGCACGCCGCGCAGGAAATCAAAGGTCATGGTTTCACCGGTATTGGCGCTGAAATTTTTCAGGGTAATATTGGTGACCGCGCGATTCAGATTGGCCCGGGTACCGGGCGCGGTTCGATCGGAAAATTCATTTTGATACAGTGTGTCAAAAGCGCCCCAATTGTCCGGCCGGTTGCTAAACCAGAAATCACCGGCCCAGCCCAGCTCCGTACCGTAACCAGCCTCAAGAAAGGAATAGGTTCTGCCGATATCCTGGGCGCCGTCCGCTTCTTCTATGTCAACAGCGCGATATTCACGATCATCGTTAATCCTGTTTTCGGGTCCCTTTTCCCGGATCACTTTTTCGTCGATATGCCAGATTAGAATACCGTAGCCCGGTAATCCCCAGTCATAATTTTCCACGGAGATCAAGACGCCGCTTTCACCTTTTTCAATTTTTTCGGGAAATTCGGTTTCCAGAATTTCCAGGTATGTCGGTGCTTCCTCACCCTGATTCAGCCGTTCGTTGGATAATTCAAGATAGAGGGAATCAAGTTTTATACTGATCGGATCGCCGCGATACTCCAGCAGGTAATATTCATCATCATTGATCGGAATTTTAATTAAGGTCGGTTTTCCCGCGGGATTATCAGAGCCCAGCCGGGCAATTTCGATACTGTTTTGCGGCGCGTCTATCGTCAGTGGTTCATCCCAGCCCAGTATCATTCTTGAAAAAGCGCCCGGCGGCGAGGGCATCAGTCCGTTCACATTGATCAATCCGTTATCCATCAGATCAAAACTGCCGACACCGGGGCGGCCTGTTTCCGGATCGAACAAGTCGTACAATTTAAGATAACTGCCGATGTTTGCGGCGAAGATACCGGTCATTGCAACAAATCGCCCATCCTGATTTTCAGTTTCCGGCAAAATCATACCTTCGGAAAATACTTTCGCCCCGTCGTCCACGGAGATACCGCTGAAATTGCTGCCCAGGGTGTTTTTCAAAAAATTTTCTGTGATGAAAAGCGAGGAAATATCCTGAGGCGTGCTGTCGAAATCGAGGGCAATATCACGTCCCACACCGGCATGGAAAACAACCACCAGATCGTAATCGCTGAATACAATATCCCCATCGGCGTCGGCGGCTTTTATGGCATCGACCAGCAAGCGACTCAGACCGAGATTAATTTCCTCATCGGTGGTATTGGGATTGTAGTAGCCCATTTGATTTGGCAGCCGGTATGCCTCATTTTCTGCGGTGGGGAACACGTCGCCTTGAATCCGGAGCATTCCGCCCGATACATTATCGAAGTAGTTATTGACGGCCGTAATCTGATCGGCAAAATATTGCCGGTTATGGGGCGCGGGATCGATGGCATAGGGATCGGTCGTCACCGTATCGATCATGAAACGGCCGTTGCCGGTGGTTAGCGGATTCTGATCTTCGATAAATTCCACGCGCAATGCACAAATTTTAATTTTACGGGGACTGGAATCAGCAGCGATAATTCCGGCAAAGACAAAAAGCGCGAGCAATAAAACAATAGTTATTTTCTGCATTTTGATTCAACCGCTAAAGAATTACAAGTTCTCATATTTAAGTTTGAAGATAACGAATGCATTTAAGCGTCTGCGTCCGGTACATTGGCTCGGATATTTTTAGTATGGGGGACTTCAATCCGGAAAATCATTTTCACCTTAAGAAGCCCCCTTTAACAGCGCTAAATCAAAAAATTCCCGCCTCTAGAATTTCACCGCTATCGAATAACGCAATGTACCGCCCAGCGGATGATCTTCGCGGCCGAAAATTTCCGTCGAGATATAACTGAAATCAATCTGGAATATATTAAATCCGATGCCGCCGCCGAATGTCGCGAATTTACGATCGCCGAAATTGGGATCTTCATAGAAGAATCCGGCGCGTAGCGATATTAAACTGCCGTAGCTGTATTCCAATCCCATGGCATGGGTAAATCGCTTCATGCGATCATTAGCGGTGCCTTTTACCCAGCTTGAATAGAAAGCCGACTCAAATACATTATCCGAGGTGCCGTCTTTGTATTTATAAACCAGGAGGCGGTTGATGTCGTAAGTAATGAGCACTTTATTGAATAAATCATCAAACACCTTAACCGCGAAACCGAGTCGGAAATTGGTGGGCAGCGGATCGGCCTGAGCTTTATCGATATAAGTTACTTTCGGGCCGAAATTGGACAGGTTAAAACCGATATTGAGCCGGTCATCCAGAAAATCATAAGCCGGGGTCCACAATACGCCCAGATCAACGGCAAAAGTGGTCGCTTTACCGTCTTTGTTTTCGGTACCGGGATTCTTATCGGATAAATTACTCTGGATTATTTTTGCATTAACGCCAATCCCCAGATTTTCCTGCAGCCTGGTCGCGTAGGCCAGAGAGATGGCATATTCAAATGAATCGAATGTACCCAATTCCTGTCCGGTCTCATCCGTCCAGACATTTTCTCCAAGATTAAGAAAGGTAATACTGGCGCCCAGCATACCGATATCTTCCATATAGAACCGCGCCGCCAGGTAATCATAATACAAATCGCTGAAATTAAACTGCGGCAGCCACTGCGTGTGCATCACGGATATTTCATTCCGCTTGTCTTCTTCAGGATCTTCGTACTGGAAAGCCAGTCCGGCGGGATTCCAGAAGATGGCCGTTGCATCATTGGGCAGTGCGGCGCCTGCTTCGCCCATGGCGCTGTTTCGGGCGCCGGGCGTAATCAGTAAAAACGGCACGGCAGTTTCCCCCTGAGCGAATGCTGATTGAGCGGCAAACATAATCAGAAAGAATAAAACTACGCCTGTTATAATTTTTCTCATGTCTTTTCCTCCATCTAAACAAAAATGCCGGTTTTCCGGATGGCCTACCTCATCCAAAAAACCGGCATACGCTTATACGTCTATAAGTGCGTTGTTAAAGGTAGCCCAATCCAATACAATTTATCAGATTGACAATTATATGTAATCAAAACCTTTAACAATATACTTATAGGCGCTTCCCTGTTAAATTTAAATGTTCTGTAATTTAAAAGTCAATTTTGCTGTTGTCAAGCGTTTTTTCGCTTTATACCCTGTATTTCCGCGATCAGAATTTTTCCGCGTCATCAATCAGCATGATCGGAATATCCTCTTCAATCCGGAAGATCAGTCGGCATTGGTGACAAATTAATTTTTCCTCTTCCTTCTTGTATTCAAGGTCACCTTTGCACTTCGGACAAGCAAGTATCTCTAATAACTCTTGATCCAACATTTTGTTCATTCCATTTCATTAAATATTATAATTTTTTCATCTGTTTAAATCCCCACCCTGGCGCAAGCCACCTGCCACAGGCACCCCTTTGGGGCCTTTGGGACAATCCGACCCGGGCGGGAGTGTTAGAAGAACCCTCTCCCCAATCCCGCCAGGGCGGGGCGAAGGGGTGGGGGGTGTGTTTGCAAAATCATGGATGTTTCATCCGTTTAAAATCCCCACTCCTGCGCCCTTTCCCACGCGTAGGGAGGGCTTTGTCTCTTCTTCAGCTGACCGAAATGCTGAATGCTGTAACACAAATTCAATCAAAAATATTTCGCATTGCGGTCAGAAAAGGTTTCGGTGGTTTTATTGCCCGGTAATTCTGATTCATGAATGTATGGATCGTATAGCCTTCGCACAGCAGTTCACCTGCCTCGCTGTATATCTTATAATCAAATTGCACTTTGGCGCGGGGCATCTGCAGGATGGCAGCTTCAACTGCTACGATCTCATCGAACCGGGCCGCTTTGATATAATTTAGCCTGGCTTCCAGCACCGGCATCATATAGCCCTGATCATCCAGTTTTGCGTAGGAAAAGCCGTATTTTTTCATGAGCTCGACGCGGGCAAACTCGAACCAGATGATGTAATTGGAATGATGGGCAAAGCGCATCTGGTCCGTTTCGGCATAGCGGACGGGAAATTCAACCGTGTTTTTGATCATTCTTTCCAGGAACCCATCTTGCTGAATTTTTCCAGACGCTGATCGAGTAATTCATCAACCGGAATTTTCACCAGTTCATCAAGATGACTGATGATCGCTTTTTTGACAATCTGCGCCGCTGCATCGGGATTATGATGGGCGCCGCCATCCGGTTCTTTAAGCACTTCATCGACAATTTTTAAATCCATCAGATCCGGCGCGGTTATTTTCATTGCTTCGGCAGCCTGCGGGGCATTGGCTGCATCCCGCCATAAGATTGCGGCACACCCTTCCGGACTGATCACCGAATACCAGCAGTTTTCGAGCATCAGGATGCGGTCGCCGACGCCGATGCCCAGGGCACCGCCCGAGGCCCCTTCGCCAATGACCATGTTGATCATCGGTACGGGCAGCTCGGACATTTCATATAAATTCTTGGCGATGGCTTCCGCCTGGCCGCGCTCTTCCGCGCCGATCCCCGGATAAGCGCCGGGCGTATCGATCAGCGTGATGATTGGTTTGTTAAACTTTGCCGCCATGCGCATAATGCGCATGGCTTTACGGTAGCCTTCCGGATTCGGCATACCGAAATTGCGGTAAAGGTTATCTTTGGTGTCACGACCTTTTTGATGACCGATAATGACTACCGAATATTTATCGATTTGGGCAAAACCGGACACAATGGCACTGTCATCGGCAAAAGCACGGTCGCCGTGCAGTTCCTGCCAGTAACTGCACATTTTATTGATATAATCGAGCGAGAAAGGGCGCTGCGGATGGCGCGCCAACTGAACCCGCTGCCAGCGATTCAAATTTGTATAGATCTCTTTGCGCAGTTGTTTCGCTTTTTTCTCCAGGCGTTTGATATCATCTTCAAGGGCGATACCCGTGGACAGCGCATACTCGCGCATTTCTTCGATCTTGTTTTCCAGCTCTACAACTGGTTTCTCGAATTCCAGAACAAATCGTTGTGATTTTAAGGCCATAGGGACCCCTATGTTTTTCCAAATAAATGACTAAATCTCAGTTTCCACACAAGGAACACCGCTTCCCACATAATTTTCCTGGAAAGCTTCGACTCGCCATGAACGCGGTCGATAAAAATAATAGGAATTTCTTTAACGCGAAAGCCTTTTTTCCAAACTTTGAAATTCAATTCTATCTGAAAAGCATATCCGTTCGATTTTATTTCATCCAGATCAATCTTTTCCAGTACATCCCTTCTGAAACATTTGAATCCGCCGGTCGAATCCTGAACGGGCAATCCGGTTACGATCCGCGTATACATATTGGCGAAATAACTGAGCAGCAGGCGGCGCAGCGGCCAGTTCACCACATTGACGCCCTTGATATACCGTGAACCCAGAACAAGGTCGTTTCCGGCAATGGCGTCCAGAAAATTAGGTATTTCCTTGGGATCGTGTGAAAAATCGGCGTCCATTTCGAAAACATATTCGTAACCGTATTCCAGGGCATATTTAAATCCGGTGATATAGGCGCTGCCCAATCCCATCTTACCGGGCCGCTCCAGCAAATGAACGTTTTTCTTTTCCTGTTTTATTTTTTTGATCAGTTCGGCCGTGCCGTCCGGCGAATTATCATCCACAAACAGAATGTGGATACCGGGTTGATGGCGGTGGATTTCTCTGACCAGTTTTTCCACATTACCGATTTCATTGTATGTGGGAATAATGATAAGTGCTTTTTCCGGATTAACCATTGCCTGCTTCCAATTCATTTTTAAGCAATTTTAAAGCCGCAGCACAATCGTGTGGTTCCCAATGGGCATGATTGACCAGTTTATCGATGACAAATGTCGAATCCATCGGCCGCGGCGATTGCTGATTTAATTCATCCGTTGTAATTTTTGTTATCAACTTTCTGTCCAGTCCGAAAACATCAGCGATTTTAAGACTGAAATCGTAGCGACTGATACTGTCGGGACCGGATACATGAAATAAACCGTAAGCTTCATTTTGAAGCAACCGGAAAATTGCCTCACACAGATCGGGCGCATAAGTGGGACTGCCGATCTGATCGCCGACAATGCGGACCGGTTTGCCGCGTTTTAGCTGGTCGATAACCCAGGTAACAAAATTAGGTCGGACATTTTGACCTTTGCCATACAAAATCTGTGTCCGACAAAGTATATATTCCAGTTTACTCGATCTGACAATATTTTCGGAGGCCATTTTACTGCGGGCATAGTTGCCGCGGGGATTGGGTTTATCAATCTCCCGGTAAGGGGCTTCCGTGCCGTCGAATACGTAATCCGAGGATATTTGAATGATGATTGGTTTGATAAAGACCGAACTCTCGATAATATTATCGACCGCACGCACATTGACATTCCAGCATAGTTCACGTTCAACCTCAGCTTTATCAACATCGGTATATGCGGCGGCATTAATAATCAAATCAGGTTGAATTTCCTCGATATATGATTTTACCTGAGATCTCACCGTAAGATCAATCTGTCTGTAATCAAACGTTAATTCAGCATTGTAATTGTCAGTTTCAAGTGAAGAGGCATAGATGCTGTAATGTCCGGAAAATTTCTTTATTATATTTTGTCCCAATAAACCATTGGAACCGAATACGATCGCTTTTCTCATTGATTCCTTTCCTTTTCCGATCTCCAGATCGCCTCTTTTATATCCGAAGCTTCCGCCAGACCTTTGAACGTACCAACAAGCGCCGCTAAATGATTAGCCTGTTCCGCGGCAAGGACGATATTACCATTTTTTAAATAGGGGACAGCAAAGCCGGCTATAAATGCGTCTCCGCAGCCGGTTGGATCAATAACCTCATAATGGGCCGGAACCGCTTTCGCGATCCGCCTGATCTGTCCTTCTTCTCTGGTAAATGTGTAACTGCCCCTGAATGAACGCGTTAAATTAAAGATTTTACCTTCATCAATGCAACTTTCATAAAAATTTTTTTTATCCAACCCCAAACTGGTGCGGATAATTTCAAATTCCCACTCGTTATATTGAACAATGTTACACCCTTCGATCCAGCTATCGACCCGATCTATTTTATTGTAAAAACGCGTACCGTCGGATTTTCGTCCGAGAGCCAGACTATGCACATCCAGGCCGATAATGCCCCGGTAATTTCGCTTAAATTCCCGGAAGGCCTCAAAACCAACATCCCAGCCGGATATCATGTTTACCAGAACCAGGTCGGCATCCAGCGCCGGTTGCAGCGCGTCGTAATCCAGCGGCGGCAGGGGATGCCGCGATTTTTCCATGCGCTCCCCAGCGTTTCCGTAATGCAGTTGCACCGCGTTGTTCGGCTGATCCCTGCGGATTAATCCGGACAAATCGATGCGCCGGTCGCGCCCGAGATAACTGAAAACTTCGCCGGCTATATCCGATCCCACATAACTCAGCGGTATTATCGCATCCCGTTCGCCCGCTACAGCGCCGAGAGCGTTAATCGTATATAACAATCCGCCCAGACTTGCGGATTCCGAACCATCGGAATGGTAAATTAAATCCTTAACAATGGTACCAATCAGGGCAATTCTCATTGAACATCAGCGATTTTAGACTAATGCCTGTTTATTTGGCTTCACTAAAATTGTATTCAAATCGCGTATCATTTTTCAATCCGTAAATATTTTGGAAAATAAAATCCACACAGCAAAATATATTATCAGCCTCCGGTTGGAATTCAAGCACGCTGGCGTCGCTCATATCTTCTATTTTAGTTACGCCTTTCAATAGCAGCCTACTTTTCAGTTCATCGTTCCAGCGAACCGGTTTCAGGCTGATCCTCAAAATGTCTTTTCCCGGTGATTTTTCGATAAGCACCAGTTTGTCCGGCCCGGCCTTCGCGGAGATTTCCAGCCATAATACCTGCCCCTGCATCATTTTATTTACCAAAACGGACAAGTAACGGGCATTTGCCTTTTTGAATAGCCGCAACCGCTGTTGCGCCTGTCGTTTCTGTTTGTCCGATATTTTTCTCGCTCTCAGCCGGTTTTGCCCGATAAAATAAAGGATCAAAATTACGGTAAACGCAGCCAACCAGAAAATGGCATTGAATAACGACTGCACCTTTAGTTTTTCTTATTCTTATTCATTACCTCAAATGTACTGGCTATAACCTCCAACTGATCGAGATAGGGTTTCTTATCCTTTTCCGGAGCCATCACTGCAAGATCAATGAAATACAACTTTGATCTTTCCGGCTTGTGTACGACATAGGTGCGGAACGGACCACCGATTAGCAGAGAGTCGTTACGCCAGGTACCGACGAGTTTTTTTGTGGTTTCGCCTCTGAAATCCGTCCCGATCAGATTCGTCTCATCTGCAACGATGCGATCGCCCTGGTAATACTGGCCGAGTACACGGTTTCGAATCGCAAACAGAGAATCTTTCACCAGCAGCGTGCTATCCCCCTCCATTTCCCAGATGGATACCCAGCGATCGGGATCGAAGCGGCGTAGCCAAACATATTGTTCATCGATGTTTTGATTGGCAATGGTGTAGTCGTGCTGCACTCTGATTTTCCAGCCGTAATTTTCCGCGAGCACTTCGGCAACCTCTTCCTGCTCGCCTCTTTCAAACATGCCGCGTTTAAGGCGCTCATAATATTTTTTCCTGAACTGACGGTAAATTTCATCTTTGGCATCGGAGAACTGTCTTTTAAAGGCAGTCTTATTGCGTGCAAACATAATCAAACCGATTTGATCTTTCGCGTACAAATCATCATTAAAAACATAAAAATATTTACCTTCCGCGGCGCCCTGCCTGAAATCCTGCGGCAGCGCCTGACGGATATATTCGTTTGTGGTTCCTGCGTCTTCTTCTACGCCAATGAGAAAAATATTCATACGCGTGCGAAATTCATTGAGCATATCCAAAGGAATCCAGCGCACATCAAAAGCGATCTCGGTACGCGGCGTGTATATCTCTTCCTCAAAAGTGGCTAAAACACTGTCCTTAACACCTTTCCACACCAGGGAGTCGGCCAGCACGAAAATCCGGTGCTGATATCCCATGGTCGATGGTCTCCAGTCGCATCCCTGCATGCTCAATACAATCATCGCTGTAACAGCGAGTACCAATGCTTTAAAACGGACTATCCAGGGCATCGATTTCTCCTAATTTGGTTTTGTTTTTTTGGATTATAAAGAGCACGGCGCCGGCCGAGGAGATCAGCATGGGCAGCAGCAGATTCAAAAATGACAGTGATATTGCCGCGGCGTTGGAGATACCTATGCCTGACAACAGGCCTACATACCCCAAATCCCGGATACCGATGCCGTTTATCGAAGGCAGCATGGTAAGCATAAATGTGACGGGAACCAGCATGAAAAGAAAAATCAGATCGACCGGCAAATCCATTGCTTTAACTAAAAACCAGTTCATCAGTATAATCGCAATCTGAGAGGCCATTGAAAATATGAACACATAACCGAGAAAGCGCCGCTTGTCACGAAAATAATGAATGGCTTCCAGCAGTTTATTAAATTTTTCACCGATTTTGAATATGGTAAATTTGTCGAATAGTTTTAGCAGGAAAATGAAAGGCCGGTTACGCATCAACAAATAAAAAAACAGAAAGATGACCAGAAACAAGGCCAGCGAAAAGATCAGCAGTTGTTGATTATGACGCTGCTGCGAAATAAAAAAAAGTGAAAAGATCGCCAGAAACGTGGTGGCGGCAATACCCATCATCCGTTCGATAATGACACTGGCAAAACCGACTGTGCGATCATCGGATTCATTGACAACCTTGTAAATGCGGATAACATCCCCGCCGATGCTGGTCGGTAAAAAGTTATTGAAGAACATCCCGATCAGGTAAAATCCGTACAGCTTGAAAAGACCAAAATTCAGATTATACCCCCTGAGTAAAACCTGCCAGCGAAAAGACATGAGCAGCACGGAAAGCAGGGCAAGAATAAACGCGATAACCAAATAGATCAGTCCGTTGTTATCCAATATACTGCTGAAGGATTCCAAAATTTTTTCCGGATCGGCAATATGGATTAAATAGGTCAGCAGACCTATGGATATGATTGCCTTCAGTGCCGTCTTAAGATAGCGCATTTCGTTAATTTTTTACTCTTTGCTTAAGCGATTCCAATATGCGTTTGGCATTACGGTCTGACGGGTTGCGCTCGACCCAGGCTTCGAGTGGTGCGATTGCTTTCTCAGTGTTACCGCTTATTTCATAGGCCTGGATTAAACTCTGCAAAGCCTGAGGATTCATGGGATTAATCTGATAAGCCGCTTCCAGAAGACGCATGCCTAAATCAAACGCACGCAGACGCATCAGATGCTGACCAATAAACAGCAGATCGCGCTGTTCGTCTATTTTTGTAATAACGCTGTCCGCATAAGTGGAATCGTTAACAATATGGAATGCCTCTTTGAAATTGCGCAACGTCCGGCTGGACCAGGGAATAACCTGCGGATCAATCTTCTCTTCCATCACGGTCAGTATTTCATTCAGTTTTTCCCGTTCGCCTACACGATGGTAATATTCAGCCAACTGCAGGAATGCCGAACGATAATTTTGAAGCAGGTTCATGATGTTATCATTGAAATAAACATCGGGATTTGTTAAGCCGCGATATCTATATTTGTTCACAAGATTCTCGTACAAATGCGTCGGGGAAATATCCCAGTCCCTGTAAGGTACCAGCTTCAGCAGTAAACCGTCCATGCGCAGGTAATCAGCCAGTTCGCTGAGCATGTTACTTTGCGGAACCGTAACGGCAAAATATATCGGTTTGCGCCAGCGATTTGCGGCAATGATGTTCAGAATCATCCGGTCCTGGGTACGCAGCACACCGACACGACCGCCCTGGCGATCGGGCACATACATTGCCGGTTTAACCTCGAAGGATATTTTATCCGGTGTTTCGACATCGATAAATTCGAATTTTTGTTTATATTCTTCTTTCGCTTCTCTGGCAACGCTCTGCGGTACGCTTAAAGTGACCACCTGTGCTTCCCATTGGAACAGGTTTAAACGCTCCAGTTCCGCATCATTGATACGCATCGGCACTTTGGGATCCATATCGCGGAGCTGTTCGATATACCAGTCCGTATTCAGCAGACTGAGGTTTGCGATGCGCACATCGGTGCGGATGCCTTCCACTTCCTGCAGATACCACAGGGGAAATGTGTCATTATCACCATTGGTAAAAAGAATTGCGTTGGGTTCGCAGGACATCAGCATGTTATAGGAATAATCCCAGGCCACGTAATTGCCGCTGCGGTCGTGGCTGTTAAAGTTTTTGGCCATCATGTGGATCGGTGCGGCCAAAATCAGGATTGCGGCAACCGCGAATTGCAGCGCCGGTTTAATGTTCGGCTTGCGAAACGCCGTCCGAATCATATCAACGATACCGGCATAGCCGAATCCCACCCAGATGGAAAAAGCGAAAAAACTGCCCACGTAGCTGTAGTCACGCTCTCTCGGCTGCGGATCGGGCTGATTCAGATAAATGATGATTGCCAGACCGGTCATGATAAATAGAGCCAGTACGGCCAGGGCATGTTTGGGATCATTGCGAAAATGCCAGTATGCCCCGATCAGTCCGAGATGAAAGGCAATGAATCCGAAAAAGTATTTCGAATCGATGAATGTATAAAATGTCAGCAGAATGTTCGCGATCAGCACAAGGAGGTATAGCCCGACTACAATACGGGCATATCCTTTCTCTTTTATGAAAGACCAGATTACGGCAGCCAAAAGCAGCAGGATCGGAAACATCCAGAAACTTCTGGCATTCATACCCCTGGTATAATCCTGAGGCGGTGCATCCTCGGACATCGTCAGAAACTGCCAGTTGAAGTAGCGGGTGTACATCTTATTGAACTGGTAACGCCAGACAAAATCCCAGGTTGACTGATAATTTTTGGCATTATCAGAAGTTTTCCAGACACGCTCGCGGTCAAATATGTCATGCTCGCCATACTGCTTTCTTTCCACGTAATCGATGAATTTATCAATGGTTTCCGGATTATTTTCATCGATCATCGGATTCAGATTTGAACGGATGAATATCGTCGCATAACTGGAATAACCGATAGAGATCAGCAGAAACGATATAAAAACCAATGACAGAATATGTTTGTGATTATTGATTGCCCAGAATGAAACACCGATAATGACGATAAAAAAGAGTACCAGCCCGGGAGCGCCGAAATGCAGCGCTAAATGGGGCATCCACTTTATCATGCCCGGATAGACCGCCAGCATCACCAATACCGTTATGCCGGTCATGATTAAAAAGTTTTTCAGATTAAATTCAAAACGCTTGTAAAAGACAATCATTGCCACAAAAGGCAGGGCCAGCACATTTAACAAATGCACGGCGATTGCCAGACCGATAATATAGACGATTAAAAGTAAGTAGCGCTCATTACCCGGTTCATCCGACCTGGCCACCCAAACCATCGCCAGCCATACGATGAGTGCGGTGAACAGCATGGAAAGTGCATAAACTTCAGCTTCCGCGGCATTAAACCAGAAACTATGGGTGAACGCAAAGGTCAGTGAACCGAGTACGCCGGAAAAAATTGCCGTGTACCAGTCACTGGAATCCAGTTTGATTTTCCACTGGCGAATGAGATGGACGATGACTAAATAAAGTAACATCACCGTGATCGAGCTGGAGAGTACGGATATCAAATTTACCCGAAAAGCTACATCACCGACAGGGATGAAACTGAATACCCGGCCCACCAGCAAATACAGGGGCGAACCCGGAGGATGGGGAACGGCCATTTTAAAACTACAGGCGATAAACTCGCCGCAATCCCAGAACGACAAGGTCGGGGCAACGGTTATCGTATAAACAATCGTACTGAATATGAAAATGATCCCGGCTGTAATCTTGTTCAGCTTTTCCATTTGCATTACATTTTTCCTTTTCGAAGTTGAATATTTAAAAGTGTAAAAGCTACATAAATTGGATAAGATTCGCAAGACAATTTGCACACGCGAATTTGTCCAAACCGGATCGTTATAAACGACATACCACTAAAATCAGTTCCTTTATTGAATTTATTCGTACGAAGATTACGGTCTGTTTCTTGCCGGCGTGCCGGGTCTGATATTTATTTTTATCAGAGACAAAAATTATACAATCGTCAATAACGATTCACTGAGAAGTTTAAAAAGAACAGGCCCTTATTCCCGGTCTGTTCTTTATTAGATAAGACTAAATCCGATTATTTAATGCGTACTTTTATACACTGCGCTTAATTTAACTACAGAATTTCATCCAGCGTTTTCCTGAGCACCGAGGCGGAATTCAAAAGCGCCTTTTGTTCATTATCCCTCAGTTTAACTTCGGTTACTTTGCTAATGCCTTCGGATGAAACAATACAAGGCACACTCAGACAAACATCCTCAAGTCCGTACTCGCCCCCGAGCAAAGTGGATACGGTTAAAACGCTGTGCTGATCTCTGAGCACGGCACTGACAATTTTGACCAGGGCCATGCCGACGGCAAACCAGGTTGCCCCTTTGTAATCAATGATATGATAAGCGGAATTGCGCACCGTCTGTTCCATTTCCTCGCGCGCTTTTTCCCAGTCACCGCAATCCTTACACACTGCGCAATAATCATCCATTTTCATACCGGCCAGATGGGCCATGGACCATGGCGCCAGTTCGCTATCACCATGTTCGCCGAGAATATAGGCGTGAACATTTTGCACATCGACGCCGCAATGCTGACTGATCAGATAGCGGAAGCGGGCGCTGTCCAGAACGGTTCCCGAGCCGAAAATACGCTGTCTGCTCCAGCCGGCATGTTTCAAAGCCACATAAGTCAGAATATCTACCGGATTGGTAACCATGACAACAATGGCTTCCGAGCCGCTGTTTACGATATCATCCATAATCGATTTGACGATATCGGCATTTCGTTTAAGCAGATTAAGACGCGATTCACCCGGCTGCTGTTTTGCGCCGGCGGTGATGACAATGATCTGCGAATCCGCATAATCCGACTTGCTGCCTTCATAAATTTTAACCGGCGGATAAAAAGGATAACCATGTACCAGGTCCAGCGCCTGTCCTTTTACCAGGCCGGTATTGAGATCAATCATGGCAATTTCCTCAGACACGCCGCTTTGGGCCAGGGCATAGGCGAATGTGGATCCCACATCACCGGCGCCGACAACCGATACTTTTCTTGATTTAAAACGCTTAACAGCAGTCATATCTATGCTCCGGTTTTTGTTATTGACAATATAAATATCCTGACGATTTGGCCAGGAAATGATTATTACGATTTTACAGATTCAAATATTCCACAGCAATAAGCAGGCGGAAAACGGAATCCGGATGATTCCGAATTGATAACTCTGCGGCGAACAGGCAGTTATGACCTATACCGCAAAGTTAATGCGAAAATTTATGGTTTTCGCTTTAAATTATTTCACCCCGATCAGATCATTTTGTCATACGTCCAGCAAAATACGGGTCGGATCTTCCAGCACTTCTTTTACCCGCACCAGAAAACTCACCGATTCTTTACCGTCGATAAGGCGATGGTCGTAAGACAGCGCCACATACATCATCGGGCGGATTACAATTTCTCCGTTGCGCACAACCGGCCGGTCCTGTATCGTATGCATGCCCAATATGGCCGACTGCGGATGATTGATAATCGGCGTCGATATCAGCGATCCGAAGACGCCGCCGTTGGTTATCGAGAAGGTGCCGCCGCTCATTTCATCAATGGAAAGTTTGTTATCCCTGGCACGCTGCGCCAGATCGAGAACCGTGCGTTCGATTTCCGCCAGAGTCATTTTATCGATATTCCTGACCACCGGCACCACCAGTCCTTTAGGCGTGGAAACGGCAATGGAAATATCCACATGATCGTGATAGACGATATCCTGGCCGTCGATGCGGGCGTTAACCAGCGGGAATTCTTTCAGGGCAATGGTGCAGGCTCTGGCGAAAAAGGACATGAATCCCAGTTTTACATCATGCTTTTCCGCAAAGATATCTTTGTACCGGGCGCGAATGGCTTTCACTCCGGAAAGATCGACTTCATTCATCGTGGTCAGCATGGCCGTATTATGCTTAGCCTCTAAAAGGCGGCGGGCGATGGTTTGTCGAAAAGTGGACATGCGCTTGCGGCGTTCGCCTGCTTTTTCTTCACCTGCCACTTTCGGCTCGACCGACGGAGCGGATTCAGGCTCTTTGGCCGGTTT
>CAYXRA010000052.1:0-4302 GCA_964467525.1 uncultured Calditrichaceae bacterium | reverse complement strand
TTTCTCACGGCTTTTGAGGACATCTTCTTTGGTGATGCGTCCTTCGGGACCTGTACCGGTAATGCCTTCGACATCGATGCCTTCCTGTTTACTGATTTTCGCGGCCAGCGGGGTCAGCTTCTTTTTACGGTCCGGTTTTTCTTCTTTTTCAGCTTCCGCCTCTTTTTTATCAGTTTGGGCTTCTGCTTCTTTTTCTTTAGCTTCCTTTTCCTTTTTCTTGTCCTTTTTTTCTTTTTCAGCGCCGGAGTCCGCTTCTTCTTCAGCGACCTCAGTATCGATTTTGGCAATGACCGATCCAACCTCCACGGTTTCGTCGGCATCGACCAGTATTTCAAGTTTACCGGCCTGCTCTGCAGCGATTTCTATGGTCGCCTTCTCCGATTCCACTTCGCAAAGTACCTCATCGGCATCCACGTGATCGCCGTTTTCCTTAAGCCATTGACCGATGGTCGCCTCGCTGATCGATTCGCCGACTTCGGGAATTTTCACATCAACTTTCATCTTATTTTAATACTCCTCATAAATTGGCATTTTATGCAAACGCTTTCTCAATAATTTCCTCTTGTTCCTCTTCATGCACTTTGTGAAAACCGGTTGCAGGAACCGGACTCGCTTTACGCGATATAAAATCCGGATTCCAGTCGCGCAAATGATAATGCATAAACATCAATACGCCGCTGTTTTGGGGTTCTTCCTGTACCCAAATTAGTTGTTTTTTTCCGGAATAGCGTTCGATTATTTTTTTCAATGAATCAACCGGCAGCGGATAAAGCTGTTCAAGCCGGATAATCGCCACATCACGACGTTCATCTTCCTGCTGTTTTTTCAATAAATCATAATAGACTTTGCCCGAGCACAACAATACCTTTTTAACCTTATCTGCTTTGGCGTAATCATCATCGAGCACATCCTTAAATTGACCTTCGCTAAACTCGGACAACGGACTGACGCACTGCGCGTGACGCAACAGGCTTTTTGGTGTAAATACGACCAGCGGCAGGCGGAAATCATATTTAACCTGTGAGCGCAGCAGATGAAAAAAATTGGCCGGTGTCGTACAATTGGCCAGCCGCATATTTTCGTTGGCGCACAGCATCAGAAACCGTTCTATCCGCGCCGAGGAATGTTCCGGGCCCTGGCCCTCGTAGCCGTGGGGCAGAAATAGTGTAATCCCGTTGGATCGGTTCCATTTTTGTTCCGAACTGCTGATAAACTGATCGATGATTATCTGAGCCGCATTATTAAAATCGCCGAACTGGGCTTCCCAGATCGTCAATCCGTCGGGATTGGCGCAGGCATAACCGTACTCGAATCCCAGCGCAGCGTATTCGGATAGCAGCGAATTATATATCTGAAAACGCGCCTGGTCATCGCTCAACTGGTTCAGGGGCAGGTACGTGGTTTCATCATCTTCGGCCATTATCTGAGCATGGCGGTGAGAAAATGTACCGCGAACAGTATCCTGACCGGTTAACCTGACCGGCACACCCTCTATCAGTAAGCTGCCGTAAGCCAGCATTTCAGCGATCGCCCAGTCCAGTTCCCTGCCCTCTTTGTATTTTTTCATCCGATGATCATAGATATTTTTCATTTTTTTTATGGGTTTAAATTCGGACGGCGTCGAAAAAATTTTCCCGGCGATGGCATCAAGATTTTTTTTATTAACAGCGGTATCGGGCACAGGATAGAGTTGCTGCTCTTCGGAACGCTGTTTTAAATCGCAGTGATCGCGATAGGATTGATTGGCCGCTTTAAAATCATCTTCCTTAACAGTTTCTAATTTATCCTTCAAAAGCTTACGGTATTCTTTTTCCATTTCTTTGGCCAGGCCTTTTTCCACATTGTCGCCCGCGTGTAATTTTTCCATATAAATTTCACGGGGATCAGGATGGCGGGCGATCGCCTTATACAGTCGGGGCTGGGTGAAGCGCGGTTCATCGCCTTCGTTATGACCGTATTTGCGGTAACCCAACAAATCGATAAACACATCCGTATGAAATTCCTGCCGGTAAGCCACGGCCAGTTCCACCGCCTGCACCACTGCTTCGCTGTCATCGGCATTGACATGAAAAACCGGCGAGCGGGTAACTTTGGCCACATCCGTGCAATAGGTGCTGGAGCGACCGTCCAGATAATTGGTTGTAAATCCCAGTTGATTGTTGACAACCAAATGAATGGTGCCGCCGGTTCCGTAGCCATCGAGCAGCGACATCTGGATTACTTCAAAAACTACACCCTGAGCGGCGATGGCCGCGTCGCCGTGGATGAGTACCGGCAGAATTTTTTTAGGATTGCCATTATAACTGAAGTCAATTTTAGAGCGCACCATACCTTCGACTACAGGATCCACAGCTTCCAGATGCGAGGGATTGGGCGCCAGCCCGATCTTCATTGATTTACCATGATGGGTTTCACATTCGCTGGTATAACCGAGATGGTATTTCACATCACCGGAAAAGACGGAATCGGCATATTCCTTGCCCTCAAACTCGCTGAACACTTCCTCATAACTTTTATCAAGAATATTAACCAGTACATTCAGTCGTCCGCGATGGGGCATGCCGATCATGATTTCCTCGATGCCCAGCTCGCTGCCCTTCTCGATTACCGCTTCCAGGCCGGGGATCAGGGTTTCCCCGCCCTGAAGAGAAAAGCGTTTCTGGCCGGCATAGCGTGTATGCAGAAAATTTTCGAATACAACGGCCCGGTTTAATATTTTGAGGATGCGTTTTTTCTTTTCGATATCAAAATTGGGTTCGTTGTGATTGGGCTCCATCCGCTGTTGCAGCCACTCAACCCGCTCCGGCTGACGGATAAACATGTATTCTGCGCCGATCGATTTACAATAGGTTTTTTGTAAATGATCGATGATATCTTTGAGTTTGGCCGGACCGATACCGATCTCTTCGCCCGCCTGAAAAACCGTTTCCAGGTCATCTTCACTCAGTTTAAAATGGGTGATATTAAGATCGGGTTTATATTGGCGCCGGGTACGCACAGGATTGGTTTTGGTGAACAGATGACCGCGGGTGCGGTAAGCATTAATAAGATGCAGAACGTACAGTTCCTTGCGGGCGGTTTCGACGGGTATATCGCAAATATCAGCGACATCACCCTTTTCCCGGCCTCTGATGCCCAGCTCGTAGCCTTCAAAAAACTTTTGCCAGCTTGCATCCAGTGATCCCGGATTATTTTTATATTGTTCATAAATTTCATCGATATAAGCGGGATCGGAGTTTATCAGGTAATCATAAAATTTCATTTTTCGCCAGTGTTCCAATCATTAAATACATCATTAATTTTGCTGAGATAAAACAATCAAAAGACGGATATTATTTCACTTTTACCGTTACAAATTCAGCGCAATCATGAAATCAATATATGCCCGTTTTGATTTAATAATCGTCGAGAAGTTCCCGCCGAACCAGGGTGTTGCCACAAAGTCTCATCGGGATAAGGATAAATTAGATTGTGCTTTCTCGAAACTTCAAAGAGATCCCGCCGCGGCGGGACAACAGCCCGCGAACGTGGTACAGGTGCCTGCTTAGCAGAGACGTTGCATGCATCTTCTCTACATCCGTAATTTTTTCAATTCGTCTTTCAGTCTTTCCAGATCGCCCAGCCAGTCTTCGATTTCCTGTTCGTGTTCCAGTTCTTCGTTTAAAATTGTTGTCGCCATCTGATAGGTGGTATGATCCTTACCGCCGGCAAAATCGGCCAGGTCTTTATAGCGATTGATGGCGCAGCGTTCCGCCTCCAGATTCTGTTCCAGGATAACTTCGATGTAAGGATCTTCCGGTGCGTCGTATTTACACTTGCTCAGTTTCATCCAGTCAGCCGGTGTCAGCACCGGTGTGCCGCCCAGCTGAATGATCCTGTCGACTACCATCACAGCATGATTCAGCTCCTGGTCGGCATGAATCAGCAGTTCCGGTTCGATATCGCCGCGCATCGGCCCTTCAATCACGCGGGCGCCAATCCAGTACTGGTAAAAAGCCAGCCATTCTTCGCAAAGCGCTTCATTCAGCATTTGAATCAGTTTTTTTCCGTCAACACCAATAATTTCCAGTCCTCTTTTCCCCATAACCTTTCTCCCTAAAGATTTATTTTTGAATCTATTAGTCGTTCTGAAATCTTTTTATAATTCCATTATCAATATTTATCAACTGTTCGATTATATTCAGAGTCAGGTATGCATTATTTTTGTTGATGACAAGAATCCCTAAGATATTAAAACAGTTAAATTTTTTCATCTGTTTAAAATCCCCACCCTGGCGCAAGCCACCCCTTTGGGGCAACCCC
>CAYXRA010000051.1:0-25999 GCA_964467525.1 uncultured Calditrichaceae bacterium | reverse complement strand
GCATTCGGAAGTCGCTCCCGGGTTTACCCACACAAAATAACATAGACCCAAAATCATTTAAATAAATTTTGAATAATCATCGGGGTGCTATGAATAAGGTAGTGCTTTTTTTTACGGAGCTGCATTAACCGCTTATATATTTAATCAGATTCAATCACTGATAAAGATGTTAGAGGGATATGGCAAAATGGCTGATGAAATACTCGTTTTGATTATGATTTAAAAATATCTTATATTTTTCATTGCAATTATTTTTCACGGAGGGCATAATTAAATGACAAATTCTAAAATTGTGGGTGCGGGGCGATTTTTACCTGAAAAAGTAGTCACCAATTTTGATCTGGAAAAAATGATGGACACCTCTGATGCCTGGATCAGGGAGCGAACAGGTATTGCAGAACGTCGGTTTGCCGGGCCGGAAGATACGACTTCTTCCATGGGCGCCGAAGCATCGAGGATGGCACTGAAGATGGCCGGCTTGTCGGAAAATGATGTGGACTTCATTATTTTCGCAACATTAAGTCCGGATTATTTTTTCCCGGGCGCCGGATGCCCGTTGCAGGTTCATCTGGGAATTCCCGGTATTGGCGCGCTTGACGTGCGCAATCAATGTACGGGTTTTATCTATGCCATTTCAGTGGCAGATCAGTTTATTAAAACTGGTATGTATAAAAACATATTGGTGGTAGGATCGGAAATACAAAGCCGCGGTCTTAAGTTAAATACGGAAGGACGCGATGTCGCTGTGCTTTTTGGCGACGGCGCCGGCGCCGCTGTTCTGACGGCAACCGATGAAAAAGATAAGGGGATACTTACCAGCCGCCTGCACGCGGATGGCAGATTTGTCAAAGAATTGTGGGTGCAAAATCCCGGCAGTGCTTCAAATCCGTATGTATCAAAGTCAATGATTGACGATGGGTCGGTTTATCCCCATATGAACGGACGCTACGTGTTCAAGCATGCCGTCACCCGGTTTCCGGAAGTAATTAACGAAGTACTTGAAGCAGGCGGATATTCGACAGAGGATGTGAGTCTTGTGATACCGCATCAGGCAAATGAACGAATTACCGAGGCGGTTCAGATGCGCCTGAAATTACCGCGTGAAAAAGTATACAGGAATATTAAACGCTATGGTAACACTACAGCCGCTTCCATTCCGATTGCCCTGAGCGAGGTTGTGGAAAATAATGGTCTGAAGGATAACGACCTGCTCTGCCTTGCCGCCTTTGGCAGCGGTTTCACATGGGGAGCAACCCTGATTCGCTGGTAATTAATCTATAAAGTACAATGGATAGATATGGCAAAAAAGACCAGTCACAATCACATAAAGCAAAATAGCGCACTGCGCCGGCCGCACTGGTTAAAAGTAAATCTCAGCGGCGGCAAAGAATATAAAGACGTACATACTCTGGTTAAAGATAAAAAATTGCACACGGTTTGCGAAAGTGCCCGTTGTCCGAATATCGGGGAATGCTGGCAGCGCCGCACGGCGACATTCATGATTTTAGGGGATATCTGCACCCGAAGCTGCCGATTTTGCAATATAAAAGTCGGCAAACCAAAAGAATATGATATGGAAGAGCCCCAACGGGTGGCCGATGCCGTCAAAGAATTGAATCTTAAACATGCGGTTATTACTTCCGTTGCAAGGGATGACCTGTGCGATGGCGGCGCATTTATATTCGCCGAAACAACCCGCAAAATCAGAGAAATCAATCCGGGCTGCGCTATTGAATTGCTAATCCCGGATTTTAAAGGTGATTTGGAAGATCTGGATACCGTGCTTGATGCCGAACCCGATATTCTAAATCATAATCTGGAAACGGTGGAAAGGCTGCAAAAACCATTCCGTGTTCAGGCGAGTTACGAACGATCACTCAAAATACTGAACCATGCCAAACAGCGGAATTTTATCACAAAGTCCGGCATTATGGTCGGCGCCGGTGAAACAAAAGGTGAGATTATTCAGACACTCAAGGGTCTGCGCAATATTGATTGTAACATACTAACCATCGGTCAGTATCTGCCGCCGACAAAGATGCATTATCCCCTCGACCGGTTTTACCATCCGGATGAATTTGCAGAACTGAAACGCGTGGCTCTGGATTTAGGATTCACGCATGTGGAATCGGGTCCTTTGGTGCGCAGTTCTTATCATGCTGATGAGCAGGTTCCGGTAAATCCGTGAAAATACGGCAGTGATTATTCGATGTCTCTGGATATACTTTTTTTTAGCCGGGTAATCGTTTTCAGCATTTTTTCATAGTGCGATCCCTTCCAGTATATTTTGCCGCAATTCTGACATTGATAAAATTCATCGAACAGGTCTCTGGTTCGGGGTAAAAGATCATCCGCGATATCTTCCTTTTTCACGGGATCGATTTTTCCGTTACATTCGAGGCAAATACTAAAAGGATCGATTGCCGAAATAAGATCGAATTTATTAATCACTTCAATGATCTGATTAGCAGGACTCGTAACGCGCACCCAGTAACCGTGATTTACGTCTTTATGCTTTAAAAGTCCAACATCCCGGGTAAGGATAATTCTTTTCTGCGCGCGGGCAATACTTACAATTTCTCTATCTGAAAACGTATTGTCGTACAGTGTGTCAAGGCCGATCAGACGTAAGTTTCTGGCAAGTTTGCCAAGATTGACATCGACAATAAATTTAGTTTCCCGAAGTGCTTTCGGGCGGAGATGAGTAACCTCTGAGATATTCAAAAGCTCGAATTCAGGATATACGGCAATCCGGTCGTCATGTTCAATAGGATAGTCGAAACTTACAGATTTTCCATTGACCAGAATCAGGTCAACAGCAGTGTGCGGAACACCTAATGCCTCGATTGCATCTTTTACGCCTGGCTTTCCTGAAAACGCATATTCAAACGGTTTCTGCTTTTTTGGTTTTGGCAGAAAATCATTCAGCTCTGCATAAAAACGAAAAATTGCTTTGTATTTCCTGTAACTCATGCTAACCGGAAAAAATTACATGTTATGGATGATAATTTGAACAATGATTCCGGGAAAAGTCGCAACCAGAATAGAGAGCAGTGAACCGATTAAAAAATATTCCGCGAAGTCTCTATCATCAAGTTTATTGAATCGGGCAAGTGATTTCAAGGCAATAATAATGGCAATTGCCCCTATTTCTCTGAAAAGAATCAAAAAATAGATAAATGTACGCTCGAGGATACCGATCAGTTTTCCCCGTTCGTATTCGACGGGATCTTTAGCGCTGTGATTTTTATCCTTTAAGGGTACCGCGCTAATTTTGTTTAGAACAAACCGTATGAAAATGGTGCCTTCCTTTAGGGTCAGAAGATATCCGAATATTATAACCGTATACTTTTTTAAAGTCACGTCACCCTGTAGCTGTTCAGGGAAGTTGAAAAACCGGCTCAAGCCCTCCGCTGTTATTGCAAGCGGATTATCCCCGAACTGAATATAACTGCTGAATTTATACCATAAAAAGATGGTAAAAAATGCTGCTAAAAGATGGGTTCCATAAATCAGTCCGTTACTTAAAAACTTCGAATGCCTGAAATACGAATCAAACATAATCAGAGCGGTATATAAAAGAAAACCGGCAAAAAAAGTTGTTACATTTTCATAAAGAAATATAAGTAACAACCCCCAAAAAGCTCTTTTCAACACCGATGATTTTTTCGGACTTTCTCCGCTTACAATATTATCTATATCATAAAAAAAGAGCCGTCCGGATAAATATAGAATGATTAATACCATTTTACTTTCCATCGTTACCGGTCTGTAAAATATGGTTCAATTCTTTAATTATCAAACGCTGGGTTTGATCAACCAGCTTAAAATAAGGATCGTTAATGTTTTTGGATACCGCCGGCTGGCTGATTTGAACCCAACGGGCAATTTCCTGCTGTGTGTATTCTTCCTGGTAATATTGTAAAATTGCTTTCCGCTGTTTATTCCACTTTCTTGTTGTCACATCCATCCATCTGAAAAGCGTGTTAATTCTTTTCTCCGCAAGTTCACCCTTATGCTTAAATTTATAGCGGATACCCTCCCGGCGCGCTTCTTCAACAGCTTCACGCGCTAAATGAAAAGCGGGGCCATCCATCCCGATAGAAGATATTTTATTTATCGGGGTATATATTTCTCCGATCCCCAGACCATATCGTAATTCTACATTTTTTAACTGCAACTCGATTTCATACATCATTTTAAAGAGCCCGTTAGCTATGGAAATGATGGCCTGAAATTCATCACCTATTGTGAGCGTTAATGGCGAGGTAATCTGATCACCATAGTTGTGCTGAACTTCACGCAACGTCATGGCAAAGGATTCCTGAAGCTCATAGCGGTTCGGGACAGATCTGGATCGGATAATATCTCCGATTACTACGAAATAATTCATGTATAAACTTTATGGTTATAATTGCTATAATATTACTATTTATGTTATAAATGTGAAAATATAACATATATAGTAATAACTGGATCAATATAACTATTTGGTTTATAAATTTCAAATTTTTTTAATATAATTTTATGAATTATGTTAATAATTAAAAACATCCGGTAAGCGTGGTTACAACAGCGGGTATTTTTTATAAAATTGGCAATTAAACAAATACGGGGTAGTAAGTTTATACATGCTATTTTTCTTGTAACAAGGCTTCCATTCTTTTTTTGTCAGACGCAATGATTTTAAATTCTTCGACGATTAAATTCGCTTCTCCCGGCAGACGCGATTGGACTTTCCCTTTAATCAAATAAGGACCGTGAGAACGAATAAGGTGTCCGTATTTAACATATGTTTTGGGGAAGAGCACCGCTTCACACAGTCCTTGCCGGTCTTCCAGAGTTAAAAATTTCATAAACAAATTTTTGGAAGTTGAAACCCGTCTCGACGTAACCAGCCAGCCACAAAACAAAATGGACTTATTCTTATGCTGTTCGAAGTCTGCGGATGAGATAATTGGGAGTGCTTTTGTCTGATCTTCAAAAAGAAACAGCGGATGATCGGTAACCGCGAAATCCAGCATTTCCATTTCATTAATAATTTTTTGATACGCATTGAATGGCGGCAGCGCAACTTCGGCAGTGATGAATTCGGTGACCAAACTTTTTTTGTTATTTTTAAAGAATATAGAGCTTAAAAGTAATAAATGCGGAACATTGTCGTGAACAGAGGAAAAGGCCCCCGCTTTGATCAGATGTCGCACTTCCTTTTCATTGGCCCGGGTGCGCTGAATAAACTCAAATAAATTAGTAAACGGTTTCTTTTTGCGTTCACGAATAATGGTATCGAGTGTTCTTTTTGTAAGCTCAAATACCGGTTCCAGGCCACAGCGCATGGACGCATCCTGACAGCTAAACGTTTTTTCCGAATAATTAATATCCGGCGGTAGCAGCCGGATGCCCATCCGTCGTGCTTCCTCGACATAAGCCATCCGGGAATAAAATCCACCCTGATTGTTAAGCACGGCGCACATGTATTCCAGCGGAAAGTAATGTTTCAGATAGGCGGTTTGGTAGGCAATAGCGCCATAAGTAGCCGAATGGGCCTTATTAAAACCATAGCCGACAAATTGAGCCAGGAATGTCCAGATGAGTCCGGCCTGATCCTTGGTTAAACCGTTTTTCACGGCGCCCTCAAGAAAAGCACTGCGAATACTCGAAAATTCACTTTTGTTGCGTGATTTGGTCATGGCCCGGCGTAACAAATCAGCCTGACTGAGACTGAGACCGGCAACAAAGTGCGCCACCTTGAGTACCTGTTCCTGGTATATAACAACGCCGTATGTCTCCTTCAAAGCCGTCTCAAGGGCCGGATGGATGTAGTCAACTTTTTCCAGCCCGGCGCGACGTTTGATATAAACATCTTTCATGCCGCTGCCGGAGGCGCCCGGCCGGATCAGTGCTACCGCGGTGATTACATCATCAACAGATTCAATTTCCATTTTTTTTAGCAAACCGCGCATCGCCGGACTTTCCAGCTGAAAACAACCCATGGTAAGTCCGGAACGGATTAATGCGGTAACCGCCGGGTCATCTTCAGGAATGGCACGCAGGTCGAGCGGGGAAAGCGTTTCACTGTTCTTTAATAAAAAGTCGGCTTTCTGCCGAAGTCTGCTTTCAATTTGTTTTGTCTCATAGCGGGCTTTCACTAATTTTAAACATTCGGTAATGATACTCAACGAACGAACACCGAGTATATCCATCTTGATCAACCCCAGTTTTTCAATGGAGTACATGTCATACTGGGCAATGATGATATCTTTGGCGGCGATTTCCAGAGGCGTGTGATGCGTGATTTTGTCGGGCGCAATAATGACGCCGCCGGGATGAATTGAAAGATGTCTGGGAAAATCGGCCAGGCGATGGGCGATGCGGATTATCTCTTCGTAGACACTGATATTATGGCGCAGTTCGTGCAGCTCCGGCAGTGCTTTAACAGCTTCTTCTACCTGATTAACTGAGCGGTGCGGTAAGTATTTTGTGATTTTTGAAATTTCGTCTTCGGGTAAACCATAGCTTTTAGCTACATCACGAATTGCCGACCGGTTCTGAAATGTATTGAATGTACAAATCATCGCCGTGCGCTCGCTGCCGTACTTATGATAAATATAGTTGATAACACAGTCGCGATTTCTCCAGCAGATATCCAGATCGATGTCCGGAGGATCGCTGCGCTCCGGATTCAGAAAACGCTCGAAATACAGGTTATGACGCAGCGGGTCGACCTGGGTAATTTCAAGCACATACGATACGAGGCTATCTGCCGCCGAACCGCGTCCCACACAGGGAATGTGATTGCGGTGACAATAATCCGCTATATCTTTGACAATGAGGAAGTACTCTGCAAAACCCAGCGTGTGGATGGTTTGCAATTCATATTCGAGCCGTTTGATAACCGCGCTGGTCAGCGGCCGGTAACGCTTACTGGCGCCCTCGAAACTTTTTTTCCAGAGATAAGAAAAGCTGGTTTCATCTTCCGGCAGTTCCACGGACGGGAAAACCGGTTTACCCAGTTGAAATTTAAAATTACACTGACGGGCAATCTTTTCCGTGTTGGAAAGCGCCCGGGGAAACGCTTTGAACAGGGTTTTCATTTGAGTTGGTGACTTCAAATAGTGTTCTGAACTGCCCGCCGTGGTTACATTTTCGAGCACAATATTTTGATCGATCGCGTGAACGAGGCGTCTTAAATACCAATCCTTTGGTGTAATAAAATGAACATTATTGGTCGCGGCCAACGGTATCTTATGCTCTGCGGAAATATCGCGTAAACGCAGGTTAATCAATAAATCACGAGAAGAAAAATGCTGCATTTCAAGATAAAAATCACTGCCAAAGGAATCGCGCAGCATACGTGCCTCACGGATCGCTTCCGTTAATTTCTGCTTTAATATTAAGTGATAAATTTTGCCCTTTTCACCGCCGCTGAGAACGATGAGACCCTGTTTCAAATTTTTAAAATCGCTCAGTGACAGCTTAAACCGAAGGTGCCCGCCGTTGAGTCTGCCCTGCGATATTAGCTGGCACAAATTGCGGTAGCCGGTGTCATCCTTAACCAGCAGCAGTAAATTATAACCGTCGTTAAGCGTAACCTCCGCGCCGATAATTGGCTTCATATTATGTTCAACTGCTTTGTGATAAAATTCCACAGCGCCATATAATCCGTTGTGATCGGTCAGGGCAATGGCTCGCATGCCGGCCTTTTTTGCCGCAATCACCAGCGATTCCGGATCCGGAATACCGTCCAGTAAGCTGTAGTAACTATGCGTGTGTAAATGAACGAACATAAAACCAACCTTATAGTAGTACAAAAGTACACCTAATGTAAGAAATATAAATCAAAAATCAATAGATTTTAGATTAATTATGACGCTCAAATTAGGAAGGGCGGTATAACAGGTGAAATTCGTGGGCTGAATATTTTCCTGCTTTTATCTCTCAGGCGTAAATCAATTTGATTTGTAATTTATTTTGTTTAATATCTGATTTGAAATTAAGAATGCAGGAGTGCAGAGCGCGTTATGTACGTAAAAAGACAACAAGTTGGCTTTTTTCTCGGACCGCTGCTATTTTTAATTGTTTTAATGCTGCCCCTACCCGCCGGAATGCGTCCCGAAGCGCTGGATGTCGCGGCAGTGGCTGTCCTGATGGCGGTCTGGTGGATTACTGAAGCGATACCGATTCCGGCAACTGCTTTACTGCCGATTGCCCTGTTTCCGTTGCTTGGCGTGATGAAATCGGTCGAATCCACCTTGCCGTATGCCAATCACCTCATCTTTTTATTCTTAGGGGGCTTTTTTATTGCTGTAACCATGGAAAAATGGCGGTTGCACACACGCATTGCATTACATACCATCCGGCTGGTCGGTGTGGGGCCTAAGCGCATTATACTCGGATTCATGATAGCTACGGCATTTCTATCCATGTGGATCAGCAATACGGCCACAACCATGATGATGATCCCCATTGCCCTGGCCGTGATAGATCAGGCCGCCGGGTTTATCGAACGGGAAAATCAGTCGAAAATCAACGTCAATCCACCACATTTCAGATTTGGAACGGCGCTTATGCTGGGCATTGCCTATGCCGCGTCGATAGGCGGTGTGGCAACAATTATTGGTACGCCGCCCAATACGATCATGGTTGGATTCATCGAAAAAACGTACGGACAGGAAATCAGTTTTGCAAGGTGGATGGCGCTCGGACTCCCGTTATCTCTGGTAATGCTTGGATTGACGTGGTTATATCTGGTAAAAATTGCCCTGCCGCCGGAAATAAAAAAACTGCCCGGGGGCAAAAATCTGCTGAGAACAGAACTGCAAAAACTTGGAAAGGTATCTTACCCTGAAAAACTTATTCTGATCGTTTTTGTGTTTGTCGCCCTGTCATGGATTTTAAGAGGATTTGTAAACATTGAAGCACTGGGCATGGTGCATGATGCAACCATCGCGATCGGCGGCAGTTTGTTACTGTTCATCATTCCGGTTGATTTCAGCAAGGGCAATTTTTTGCTGGACTGGAAAACAGCGGTAAAGGTTCCCTGGGATGTTATCCTGCTTTTCGGCGGCGGTTTGGCGCTGGCCAATGGATTCCAGGTTAGCGGACTGGCGCAGTGGATCGGGGAACAGCTCAAAATCTTACAGGATGCCAATATCGTTGTGTTGATTTTTTCTATTGTAATGTTAACAATATTTTTGACGGAGATTACCTCGAATACAGCCACCTCGGCAATGTTGATTCCCATTATGAGCAGCATTGCAATGGCTGTGGCCATTCATCCCTACGGACTGATCGTTGCCGCGGGCATTGCCGCTTCCTATGCTTTTATGCTGCCGGTGGCCACGCCGCCCAATGCCGTCGTATTCGGCAGTAAGCATGTGACCATTCCTAAAATGGCCAGTGCGGGATTTGCGCTGAATATACTGGGTTGCATTTTGATTACCATTTTAGTGTTATTAATTTTACCATTGATTTGGGATATTGATTTAAGGATTATCCCGGAATGGTTCAGATTGCTGCCGGAAAAATGAATTTTTCGCTGATCGGAGCCTGCGGATGATTCATCAGTGCCATTTCGTTTAATACTCTAAAAACCCGGAGATTGTAATGGATGTCATTCTGTTAATAATTCTGACCTTTTTCGGATATACTTTAATGTATAAATTTTACGCCGGATTCCTCGGAAAAACGATCTTCAGATTATCCGACAAAGCAAAAGTACCTTCCGTCGAATTCAACGATGGTATCGATTATGTCCCCACGCGTAAGGAAATTATCTTCGGTCATCATTTTACGTCCATCGCCGGCACAGGTCCCATTGTAGGCCCGGCAATCGCCATTATCTGGGGATGGCTGCCGGCGCTATTGTGGGTTTTTATCGGTTCAGCGATTATGGGGGCGGTTCACGATTTCGGATCGCTGATCATCTCCATGCGCAATCAGGGAAAATCGATATCCGATTTCACCGGCAAATATATCAACAGCCGTACGCGCATCTTTTTTTTCCTGATTGTTTTCCTGACGCTGTGGATTGTGATTGCCGTCTTCGGATTGGTTATCGCTGTAATTTTTCATTATTATCCCACATCGGTACTGGCCGTATGGCTGCAGATTCCCATCGCCATTTTTTTAGGGCGCCAGATTTATCAAAAGGGTAAAAATGTAATCGGTTGGTCGGTTATTGCCGTAGCAATGCTATATGTGACCATTGTGATCGGTAGTTATTTTCCATTGGAGATGCCGGCAGTACTTGGTATACCGGCGACCGGCGTCTGGACAATCATTCTGCTAATTTATGCCTACATTGCTTCGGTGCTGCCGGTAACCACGCTGCTGCAACCACGCGATTTCATTAATGCTTACCAGTTGTTTATTGCTATGGCTCTCCTGGTTGCGGGTGCTTTGTTAACCGCATTTGGCGGAAATCTGAAAATCGTTGCCCCGGCACTGCAGCTTAATCCTGCCGAAGCCCCCCCGATGTGGCCATTCCTTTTTATTACCATCGCCTGCGGCGCAATTTCCGGATTTCATTCATTAGTAGCTTCGGGTACTTCGGCAAAGCAGGTTAGGAGTGAAAGGGATGCCGTTTTTGTCGGTTACGGATCGATGCTGGTTGAAGGGGCGCTGGCAACTTTGGTTATCATTGCCGTGGCTGCCGGTATTGGCATCGGTTACACAACGGCCGGCGGGGTAGTTTTATACGGATTTGAAGCCTGGACATCACACTATGCATCATGGACTGCCGCTGCGGGACTGGGATCAAAAATCGGGGCATTTGTCGTTGGCGCCGCAAATATGATCGCTTCGACGGGTTTACCTAAAAATCTGGCTATCGTTATCATGGGTGTATTTGTCGCGTCTTTTGCCGGTACCACGCTGGATTCAGCAACGCGAATTCAGCGTTATGTGGTGAGCGAACTGGCTTCAGACTTAAAAATCAATGCCTTCAATAATCGGTATATAGCAACGGCGTTTGTTGTTCTTAGTGCCGCGGTACTGGCCTTTGCCAGCGGCGCCGACGGCAAAGGTGCGTTAACGCTCTGGCCCATGTTCGGATCGGTAAATCAAACACTGGCTGCATTGGCTTTAATCGTAATTACACTCTACCTGAAATCGAAGGATGGACTTAAATGGCTCATTTCCGGAGTTCCGGCACTCTTTATGGCGCTAATGACGTTATGGGCCAGTCTGATAAATCAGATTCATTTTATCGAAGGAAAAGATATCTTCCTGTTGATCGTCAATGCGGCTATCGTTCTGATTGTGATTTGGATAACCCTGGAGGGATTTATCAAATTCATCCGTTCATTCAAACAAAGAGCGATATCTGAAAAAACGCGTATTTAATCATTAGTGGATTCAACAAATAAGTGCAACACTTCGGTTTAAAAAACAATGCGATTTATATTAAATAAGATTGTATCGGCATGGCGACTTTTCACGAAAATAATGAAAAACCAGGCCGTAAGCACGATCGAAAATGAGTCTCGTGAGCTGGAGCATATTTTTGGTCTGCTTGTGCTGGGAAATTTCATCGGATTGCCTGCGCCACCCGGCCCGGTTACACTTGAACTGCTGCCATTGATGGAAGATGATATTTACTTATTGCTGGATAAAATAGAGACGGCTCAGTCTCCGTTTTCCTATTTATTCTCCGTGCTGGAGGTAAGCTGAAGTGTCGGATGGAACGAGAAATATCTTTTTTTTGGGCAAAGGCGGCGTTGGTAAATCAACAGTGGCTTCACTTGCTTCGCTGCAGCTTACCCGTCTACGTAAAAAGGTATTGCTGATATCCATGGATCCGGCACATAATTTATCGGATATTTTTAACCGGCATTTTTCTGAAAAACCCATGGATTTCGATGAAAATCTGACGATCCTGGAAATCAATCTGCAGCGATGGATAAAGCAATACCTTGCCGGGGTGGAAAGGCAAATGCAGCATAATTTTCGTTATCTGAGCGCCTTGAATCTCGAAAAACATTTTCAGACAATCCGGTATGCGCCGGGTATCGAAGAATATGCACTGCTGCTGGCTTTTTCTGATATTGTATCGAAATTTTCAAGCCCCGATTTCCTGATTTTTGACATGCCGCCCACTGCACTGTCATTAAAGTTTTTTAATTTACCGCAATTATCACTGGTTTGGCTTGAAAAACTTTTATTACTCCGTGAAGAAATTCTAAGAAAAAAGCAAATGGTTCATAAAATTAAATTTGGTAAAAAAACTATAGAATCTGACAAAATTTCGAACAACTTAATTCAACAGAGTGATTATTATAAACAATTATCCTTGCGCTTCGAAAATCAGGAACAGACTTCGGTAAATCTGGTACTAAATCCTGACAAATTAGCCGTGAACGAATCACGCCTGATTATAAATCACCTGCAGAAAATCAATATAAAACCTGCAAATTTGATCATCAATAAACTATCCGATACAGATAATCTGGCATTCGTAAAAGAAGCTTTGCCTGCCCATAACATACTTTCCTTATTAGATGCCAGGTTCCCGCTTACGGATTTAACCGGGCTCAATAAATACCTGGATTCAGCCGAGACCGCCCGGCATATGTCTCATATAATTGAAATTTTTTAGCTTTATCCGATTTTTTACTAATTTATTTCCCCTTTTATGCCGAGGATAATAAGACAATTTCCGGTTTAATAAAAGTTAAAGAGCAACATGAGTTTAATCTGGACAATATATAACCCGCTTTTTTATTCAATAGGGTGTATGTAGTCAGATTAAAATTCATCTTTTACATATAGGCGATATACAGTTTTAATAAATGTATTAAAAAATGCATAAAAATTTGTCAGGAAGTGGTAACAGGGATGCTTAGTCGAAAGTTTTCGGATTCTAAAATTTCATATACCTATTTTATCAGCTTTTTATTATTTATTGTTTCGATTTTTAATTTCGGATACACACAGCACTTAAATATCCGAAACTACGGAATAAAAACCGGACTGGCCCAATCACAGGTCCAGACAATTATCCAGGATGATGAAGGATATCTATGGTTTGGGACCGCAAACGGAGTATCTAAATTTGATGGTCTGAATTTCTATTATTTCAACAAAAACGACGGATTGGTCGGTAATTATATTATGGCTGGAATGAAGGATAAAGGCGGTAATTTGTGGTTCGGACACAGTACCGGCAGTGTAACCAGATATAACTGGCAAACCGGCGTATTTGAAGCGTTACCGCTCTTGAAAGGACAGCAAGCACTGAAAAATATTAATATCAGCAAAATATTTCAGGATTCGCAGGATAATGTTTGGATTTGTACCCTTGGTCGCGGACTTTTTCTTTATAAGAATAATCAACTTTTCAATTATACAACTGCCGACGGACTGTGTAATAATGAAGTATACTCTATATGTCAGGTCAATGACAGCACCATCTGGTTAGGCACCTATAACGGCATTTCCGCGTTTAAACTTGATGTGGACAGCACAGAGCACAGATTTATCGAAGATAAGCTCTGTAAACAGTTTCCGTCTATTTATGCCAAAACAATTATGAAAGACCGCAACGGATATATCTGGATCGGAACCGGCAGAGGGACTCTGCTAAGATACCGGCCGGAAGAAAGGGTTATTGAATATGACACCAGACATGGATTAAACTGCGAAGGGATTAATGCACTTTTCGAAGATTCAAACGGTAAAATCTGGGTCGGTTCAGATAATTCGGGTGTATTTCAACTGATACCGGACACGGTTTCCGCTGTTAATGCCAGCTTCAGACCGATCAGAACTGCGAACGGTCTCGCTCACAATGCGATTAATACTATTTTCGAGGATAATGAAACCAATCTCTGGATTGGTACTAATGGGCGGGGTGTTTCCCAGTTGCGTGATGAATGCTTCGAAGTTTATGGTGAGGCACTGAATCTACCGGATAACAGCGTCTGGAGTATCCTCGTCGATAGCCGCGGTGCGGTTTGGCTTGGCAGCGATTTAGGCATCACCAAAATGGTCACTAAAACCGGCGGAGAAATTTCGGATATTAAACATTTCGAAAAAATCAATGGAAAAAAGATCAACGCAGTCTTAAACATTATCGAAGACAGGCGGGGAGACGTTTGGTTCATTTCATTAAATCGTGGCATTTTTAAGTGGCAGCGCCGGCAGAATACTTTTAAGGAGCATCGCTTTAATTCAGATTTCTCATCGGCAAATGTCGTTGCCGTGAACCAGGATAAAGAAGGCAACATGTGGTTTGGTTCGGCATTCAACGGATTACTTCAGTACAATCCGCACACAAAAGAGGAAAAGATTTTGCGGGCGACCACCCATAAAATAAGCAGTGATACAATTAATGTTATTTACAAGGACAGAAACGGAAAGCTCTGGTTCGGTACGGATAACGGCGGTATAATGAAATATGAAAACGGCAGTTTTTCGATCTATTCAATGGAAAAAGGTTATCCGATCCACTCCGCAATCAGTATCACTGAAGACAAATGGGGCAATATCTGGTTTATCGGAAATAATGACGACCTGTTTCGTTTTGATCACAAGCGTTTTAAAAGTTTCACTAATTACAGTGGGCTTAACGGCGAAACACTCTATTCTATCAATTCCGATGATAAAAGTATATGGGTGGGTACGAGCCATGGTCTGTCACGTCTGTTTTACGGGGACACCTCCTTTGTTCCTTATGGTAGTAACGAGGGCTATCCCATATCCGAAACCAATGAAAACGCCGTATTCAAAGAAAGCAATGGCAATTTATGGTTTGGGACGATAGAAGGTGCGGTGAAATTTTATCCGCAGCGGGAAAGTAAGAACAACAGACCGCCCGATACACGGATAACAAAAATCAGAGTGTTCCTTAAAGACGCCCCGATACCGGAAAGCGGTAAGTTTCCTACGGATAAGAATTATCTTACCTTCCATTTTATCGGGATTAATTTTTATGCGCCGGAGCGCGTATCATATCAATATAAACTGGAAGGTTTTGATAAAAACTGGTCGCCGGTCTCCAGCGAAAACTATGCAACTTATTCCAATCTCTCACCGGGGAAATATACATTTAAAGTAAAGGCTCAAAACGGGCTCGGCGTATGGAATGCGGAACCGGCCACCTATAGCTTTGAAATATTGACGCCCTATTGGATGAACTGGTGGTTCTATACCATATTAATTCTGTCCATTGCCATTTTAATATATGTTTTTGTGAAAATGCGTATTAAAAAAATAGAACGGGACAAGCTGACACTTGAGGCAGAGGTACAGAAACGCACTTCGCAATTCGTTACGGAAAAAAATAAAGTGCAGCTGGCCAATGAAATGCTACTTGCCGAAAAAGAACGTCTTGCGGTTACACTACGTTCGATCGGCGAGGGCGTCATCACCACCAATACCGAAGGTAAAATATTGCTGATGAATCAGGTAGCCGAGAAATTATGTGGTGTTTCCCATAGCGAAGCCAGGTCTAAGCCCCTGTTTGATATATTTTATGTGGTTGATGAAAAATCAAACTTAGTTATCTCCAACCCTGTATTCGAGGTTATCGATTCCGGTGATCTCATTATAAGCGAGCACAATAATATTTTAATTTCCAAAGATAATAAAAAGATAAATATTGCCTATAGCAGCGCACCGATCCGGGACAGAGAAAGTAAAATTATCGGTGTCGTGCTTGTTTTTCGTGATATTAGTCAGCAATTAAAAATTGAAAAAGAATTGCAAAAATCACAAAAACTGGAATCCGTGGGTATCCTTGCCGGGGGTATCGCCCATGATTTTAATAATATTTTAACCGCAATTCTGGGTAATCTGTCCCTGGCAAAATTACGCACCAATCCCGAAGATAAAATATATAAACAAATACAGTCCGCCGAGAAAGCTTCGATCAGAGCGCAGGAACTGATTCAGCAATTATTAACTTTTTCAAAGGGCGGTGCGCCGATTCGGAAAACGACATCCATTGAGGATCTGATCACGGAATCCGCCGGATTTGTTTTACGCGGTTCGAATGTAAAACTGGATATTGATATAGATAACAATCTTATGACTGTAGATGTCGATGAAGGACAGATAAGTCAGGTTATCCAGAATATAGTGATTAATGCAAACCAGGCCATGCCAAACGGCGGCGCCATAAAAATATGTGCGAAAAATATTGAAGTGTACCGGGAAACCGGACTGCCGCTGAATCCCGGCAAATATATTAGTATTATCATTGAAGATGAAGGCTCTGGTATCCCCCCGGGCATTTTGCACAAAATTTTTGATCCCTTTTTTACCACAAAGCAAAACGGCAGTGGCCTGGGACTGGCGACGGCCTATTCCATCATACAAAAGCATGACGGGCATATTACGGCCGATTCCAATCTGGGCAAAGGCAGTAAGTTTAATATTTATCTGCCCGCTTCAAATAATAAAGTCGTCCGGAAAAAGAAAACAGAGCGGATTGAATTCAGTGGCTCAGGGAAAATTTTATTAATGGATGATGAGATATTCGTGAGAGAAACTACCAGTGACATGCTTTCTTATTTAGGTTTTACCGTAGAGAGTGTTCCTGATGGTGAACAGGCTATTGCCAGTTACAGCAGAGCTATGGAGGAAAATGAACCGTTTGACCTGGTGATCATGGATTTAACCATCCCCGGCGGTATGGGCGGCAAAGCAGCCATCAGTGAGCTGTTGAAAATCGATCCTCAGGCGAATGCTATCGTAAGCAGCGGATATGCCAGCGATCCGATTATGGCGAATGCCGAAAACTACGGTTTCAAGGGGTGCCTTAAAAAGCCGTTTAAGGTGAATGAAATTGCCCATATTATCCAGAGCCTCGGCGTAATTAGAAAATAATAATGCTGCCGTTTATTTTTCTGTATGGTAGGAAGATCAAACCGTTAGTCAAACTTGTCTGATTGATTATTGTGAAGCTCCTGACATGCCTTTATCGATTAATAATGGTTCCTGTGCAGCTGCATTTACAGCTAACCGATCACACCGTTCGTTGTAGTGGTGGCCGGCATGACCTCTAACCCAAAATATTTTCACATCGTGGATGTCTAATAATGATAACAGTTGGCTCCATAAATCGGGATTTTTTGCTTTTTCTTTTTTATTACGCATCCATCCTTTTTTCTGCCAGCTCCGCGCCCAGCCCTTATTTATGGCATCTACGATGTAACGGGAATCCGAATAAAGTGTTACCGCGCAAGGTTCTTTCAGCGTTTCGAGTCCGGTGATGATTGCCATCAGCTCCATGCGATTATTTGTTGTCAGCTTGTAACCGGCGGATAATTCCTTTTCTTTATCCTGATATTTTAAAATCGTTCCGTATCCTCCACGCCCGGGATTTCCGGAACAGGCGCCGTCCGTGTAGATCTCTACTTTTTTCAAAATCGCTCCTGTAATCAATTGTAAATAAATTTCTTCTGATTCAATCGGTGATGATACCTAATCCAGGATTAACTTGTAATTCTCATTCTAAATGAATCTAAAGGAATTTATTGAATTTCTGATCATAGTTCTAATTTAAAATGCTGGTCAATTCAGTTTTGCCGGATATGCGGATACGCATAAATTTTTATGAATATTTTTTGCTTTATTTGCTGATAATTTTTTTCTTTGTATCATTATTGATTACATTTCCTACAAATACGTTTTAATGAATATTCCGGGTTTCCAGATCGGAAATAATCACGGATTATTTAAATCCATGAAAAGTTAAAAAGTGCATCTGACCGATTTAATTAAAAAGGCTCAATTTGGTGACAGGAACGCCCTGGAAAAAGTATGTCGCGAAGTTGAACAACTGGTCTATAACTATTTCAGCCGCCGCTTTAATGACCCGGAAGTTGTCCGGGATTTGACTCAGGATACCTACCTTAAGCTGATCGATAATTTCGATAAGATTCGCGAGCCCATGAAGTTTAATAATTATGTCGTAAAAATCGCTTTTCATGTGATGCAGAGTCATCTGCGTACACAATATATCCGGGAAGAGATTGTGATGAGAGATAGCTATGGCTTTACGGAAAATAACCAGACCTCAACGAATGTGGTTCGTGAACAAGATGAAGTAATTAATTTCGATAAGTTTGATCTACAGGCGGCTCTTAGAACGCTTCCCGAAAAGACACAGAAAATTTTCCAGTTACAATCTGAAGGTTATAAATATCAGGAAATTGCCGATATGTTGGATATCAGCCTGAGCACGGTTAAGATGCAGTTAAAGCGTAACATGGAAAAATTAAAGAAATTGCTCTGATTTGTGACTTTTTTGCTGAATAACCCGACTATATCAATACGTACTATTTAAGAGAATACGATGAAAAACTGTAATAGAATTTATGAAAAGATATTCTTCTTTGATCAGCTGGATTCAGCGGAACAGAATGAAATCAGCGCACACATCAGGATTTGTGAAGATTGCCGCAGGCATTTTGAAAAAGTTGAAAAAATATTCTCGGGCATGAAAGAGGTTAATGGTTCGAATCACATCAGCCATGCCTTACTTGTCCGCTATGTCAGCCAATTGAATACGCCGGATGAACCTGATTTTCATGGTGAAAAACTGTCAATTGAAAACCGCAGACAGGTTGAAAATCATCTGAAAAAATGCCGTGATTGTAAGGAAAGCGTTGACTTATTGCAAAAGGAATATGCCGAGCTCCATTCATTTATTGAAGATAGTGAAATCCCTGATATTCTGTTTGGCAAACTATCTATTATAGATAAAGTCAGGAATTACGGTACGAACATTGCCGGACAGATTAAGCAAAAAGCAGATGATTTGTTGCCGCAGCGCACGCCGGCCTGGGCACCTCCGGCCCTCGCCGCCGCAGCCTTACTGATGATTGTTTTATTACTGCCGGGTATATTCCGGAATGATGCCCCGTCTTATGAATCCCTGGCAAAGCTGGAAACGGTGGAAGCACGGTATATGATGCGCAATGGCATTAAGCCGCAATTGGAACAGGGTTTCATTTTATTTAATGATGGACAATTTGCAGAGGCTGCCGATAAACTTGATACATTCCTTGAAGCGAATCCGGATTATGAGCATATTGATTATGTACGCTACATTTGTGGTGTGGCTTATTTAATGCAGGGCAGCAGTGATCCGGAAAACCGGAATCAGTTAGCCATCAACCGCGGTATCGAGCGGCTGCATGTCTCTCTGACAGTCGATATAGGAATGCGATTGAAAGAAGATGTACTTTGGTATCTGGGAAAGGCCTATATCCTCAAGGCGCAACCGGAAAAGGCCGAAACCTTTTTTAAACAGGTTTTGCAGCTTAACGGCAGGAAAGCGGAAAAAGCAAAAAGTATTCTCCGGGAAATAGAAAATCCTTGATTTATATCTAAATAGTCCTCAATTTAATGATTCACAGACAATAAGTTTTGTTGGCGGATATTGATAAAAAATCTGCTGTCAATTGTTGCGGTTTAATGAATATACTGATCGTGAGGACGCATCGTTGTGAGAAAAATGTTTTTCTGTTTTTTCCTGTTTTATTTAATCATTGCTAACCATAGTTTTGCCCAATTAAATGACAAACAGGCCGGTGACGCGTTATCTGAAAAATATGTATCCGCACTGTATCTATTGGGTGAGAAAAAAAATACAGCGGCGATTACTGCTTTCCAGGAAATAATTAGCGATGCGCCGCACTTCGCCCTGGCTTACCGTAATTTGGTTGAAACGTATCTACTCAATAATCAGGCTGCCGAAGCCGAAGCATATTTCAATAAATTACTTGCCGATCCGGCTACCCGTGCCGGTGGTTATTACGGGCTGTCCCGCCTGGCCGGGGCAGAAGACGCGCCTGATGAATCGATTAATTACCTCAAAAAATGTATTTTGCAGGATCCCGGATTCGATGAAGCCTATGGTCCGTATGGCGGACTTGCCGAAGTTTGTCAGGCGGCGAATCAGTTGAAAACGGCAGAGGACTTTTACCGTCAGCTTCTGAATGAGAATCCGGATAATGCCCTTGCCTGTTATGGTCTGGGACGCACTTTTCAGAAGCGCTACGACTGGGATAATGCACTGGCCATGCTGAACAGGGCAAGAAGATTGAATGCTAAGCTAAAATACATTTACCATTCCTATATTTATATATATGAACAGACCGGCAATTATAAAAAAGCCCTGGATAATTGTGAGAAACTCATTGAAACGGCCCGGGCGGAAAAAGATCTTAACCTGATATCTTATGCCCGGTCAAAAATAGGCGGACTTTTCTATTTTATGGGGGATTACCGCGCGGCGCTTAATTTTTTCAGCCGCTCGCTGGATATCGCCTCAAAAATAGGCGCCAAAAGGAGAGAGGGAATTGCCATTAATAATATCGGCGCCGTGCATGCGATTTTGGGAAACTTTAAAAAAGCAGAGTATTACTTCGAATTTTCCCTGGATCTGATCCGAAAAGGAGGCGCGACTATTTCTGAAATCCGGGCCCTGATGAATATCGGACTCATTTCCAAAGATCAGGGAAATTTTGATAAAGCGCTGCATTATCTGAATGAGGCGCTTGATCTGGCGGAACAAACGGGGTATACAAACGAAAAAACTTATTTATTAACCGGTATCGGTGAAACCTATCTGGAGATGAAAGATTACGACGATGCCCGTAAAAACTTCGCGGAAGCACTTCGGATTGCCGTAACCGTTGAAGATAGAATTCAGCAGGGATATGTCAGCAGAAATATGGGTTCACTTTATCATCAGACCGGTGATTTTAATGAGGCCATCCATTATTTCCGCGAGGCACTGGCCATTGCCGATTCGCTCCAGGACGCCCAGATCATGTGGGAAGCAAAGTCCGGCATCGGCGCCAGCTATCTTAAACTCCGAATGGAAAAAGAGGCGCTGCATCATCTTGAAGATGCCGTGGCCATATTTGATTCCATCAGGCACAGTCTTAATTTCGAAACACTTGGCGGCGCTTTTTTGCAGGATAAGTTTCAGGCTTATCCGCTGCTTATTGAATTACTTGCCCGGGAAGGTAATTTGTCCGGGGCATTTGAAACGGCTGAAAAATACAAGGCAAAATTGTTGTTAAATCTGCTTACACAAGGGCAGCCGGTGTTGAATACCCTGATTCCCGATTCTATCCGTATCGGATTAAAGCGCATTAATATGGATATCGAGGATCTCCGTTCCCAACACGCCCAGGTAATGCGATCGGAAAACAGCGATAAAGCACAATTGTTACAATTGGATCAGAAAATTACAAATCTGGAATTGAAAAAAGCTCAGATAAAGGAAACACTAAAAAATGATTATTCCGCTTTTTATGCAATTACATCATCCGATCCGGTTACCATTCCACATGTGCAGCGGGAAATATTAAATGATAAAAAAGCAGTCATCGAATTCATCGTCGGCCAACAGAATACCTCGGTATTTATAATCAGACAAGATACGACATTCTACAGGCAACTACCTGTTTCACACGACGACCTGCGCGCCTTACTTTATGAAATCAGTCCGATTTTCAGTTTCAGTGACGCCCATCGCCTGATTAAAGGCGGGAATATGCTCAATGCCGCCATAGCCGATTTTTCTCTGTCAGCATTTCATAAAGCTTATCAGCAAGTATTCAAACCGCTGGAAATTTATCTGGATGATATAGATGAAATTGTTGTTGTTCCTGACGATCTGCTTTACTATCTGCCCTTTGAGGCATTAATTGCCGATACCGGCAGTGTGCTGCAGCGTTTCGACTTTAAAAACGCCCGCTATCTGTTGCATCGTTTTAATATTGCCTATGCCCCGTCAGTCAGCGTTTTGAATCCTGCTTTGTACGGTGAGCGCCAGGCTGAAAAAAACATTCTGGCCTTTGGCAACCCGGACTATTCGCGATTTAATGAAGCCGGGGCGGATACAATCGAAGCAGATGAGCGTCCGCGTTACGATTTTGTATCCCTGCCGAACGCGGAAAATGAAGTTCGGGCTATCGGCAGGCAACTGGGCTCTTCCAAATCCAAAGTAGTTACCGGTAGTATGGCGACGGAAACTGAATTCAGACAAAATGCCGCTGCGTACAAGGTTATTCATCTGGCCACACATTATATTGTTAACGATCGCGAGCCCTTGTATTCGAACATTATTTTAAACCGCGAAAGGCAATCTGAAGCGGATGGTTTGTTGCAGCCTTTTGAGATTTTTAATTTGAATTTGAATGCCGACCTGGTTGTTCTAAGCGCCTGTAATACGGCATCCGGGAAATTGCAAAGGGGCGAAGGTATTATTGGCTTGAGCCGGGCCTTCCAGTTTGCGGGCGTCCCTTCGCTTGTTGTGAGTCTGTGGAACGTGGACGATGAAGCAACCGGTATTATCATGAAGCATTTTTATGAATTTCTGAGCCGGGGACTGAAAAAAAATGAGGCGTTGCGGAATGCTAAGCTGGCCTATCTCGAATCCGCGGAGGGTGACAATTACGATCCATTTTACTGGGCGCCTTTTATCCTGATCGGATCGGATAATGCGATCAATCTGCCCGGATACTCATTTTTTTATAATCCGCTGTTTTTGTTTATTTTGATTTTATTGGTTGTTGCGGGAGGGAGTTTTATTTATTTCAAACGGATTAAACTCAAGCGCAGTCAGTGAACGAACGATTAGCCTGCTGCTTTAATATAAAAATAGGTTATTTCTTAAATAATTTTAATGAAGCAAACCAGGCGTCGGATTTATCCCCGCCGAACCAGGCCCGCGCCGCCCCGAATGACAAGGTCGATTCAAGATTGTACCAGTGCTTGAATGTGAGGTTAAGTTGCGTCCCAATGCTGTACCATAGGTCACTGCGTTGCGCGTTCACCCAAAGTCCCTGACCGTACCAGGAAAAATCGATATAGCTGAGATAGTGGTGCCCCAGGTGCGGTTTACCCGGCCGATAGGGCGGCAGATTGTGTTCGAGCAGGCATTTCAAGAAACGATCGGTGGGCAGATCGTAAATCGGGATTCCGGAAAAACGAAAAACCTTTCCGTACTGTTTTGGTTTTTCGGTCTCCAGGTAACGATTACCGAATCCGCCAAAGTAAAATTTACCAATAGCCATATCGGATTTTGTGTGCCTGTAACCGCCCGATAATTTAATATGTAAAATATTATGCGGAACAAGCCAGGGTGTATAATAGCCAGCCTCACTGTGCAAACCGCCGACAATTTCAAATTTACCGGCATCCACGCCGAAGAACATCCCGGTAACCGACCATTCCGTTCCTTTTTCGTTATTGACGCTCCCGATTGAACGGCGCGTATTACTGGAATTTACAGCCGATTGCAAAACCATAAAATCCGGATATTTTACAATAACGAGGTTATCGTTAATGGCTTTTATGCCGCTATAGACTGCGACTTCCGATACCTGTTTAATTTTGTGGGGAATGTCATATTTCCAGTACATGGTATGGGAGGCTGTGGCCCTGTTTCCGATCATCCCTTTTTTACGCTGATTAAACAGATCGAAAAAATCGGGTGCGTTATGATCGAATGTCAATTTAACTTTGCGCTTATATTCATATTTGCCGCGAAAGTGAAACCGGGGCGCCAGTTTGTTTGGCAGATAGGGTGTGAAGCCGGCTTCGATACTGATATCATGTACATACAGGGGATCGGCCCAGTGGGTAAATAATCCGAACACTTTATGTGATTGAAATCCTGTAACCACCGGAATCAGTGAATGTATATGAATGTTTTTCAGTCCTGAATAGCGGTTGCTTAAATCAATTTCCGGAGTTGGATTTATCCCGCGGTTTTGATTTAAGGGAAGCTGCCTGATCTCAGGATGCTTTTCAATAATAGTTTGCCCATAGTATTGAATCGCCGGCAGGTACTCTGCGGGTTTGTTTGGAATAATGACCGGGCGAAATCCCTCTGTTGTAAATTCATAAGCAAAAAGGGAATCAGCATTCAGGTAGACCGGCCTGAAAAGACCGCGCATGGTATGGCTTAAGGCTTCGATTTGGTTTGACCGTAAGTCATAACGGTAAATATTCGAAACACCGTTGATATAGGCATTCCAGTATATTTCTTTCTCGTCGGGACTCCAGGATGCGTGTTCGGGAGAACCATCGGCACTGATCACACGGTAGGAAAAATTACGCCCTTCTTTAAGTAATTCCAGATTGGCCAATATGATGGCCTGCGAGCCATCGCTTTTATGCAGCGTGGCGCTCAAATATTTACCGGAAGGACTGATGGCCAGATGCTGCAGATTTGCCTCGACGCCAAAATCGACTAATGGCAAAAGCTCGCGGTAAGGATAGGCGGAGTAGACCAGTGTCGATCTTCCGGCCTCATGGCGGATGCCGTAAAGTTCATGAGTGACTGGTGATACCGTTATCTGTCCGATTCTGCTATCCCTGAATAATACTTTGTTTTCTTGAGATGACAGGCTCAGCACACATAAGTCCCGGAAGAGTTTATTGTTGTTCGTTGTGTAAAACAAAAGCTGCTTTTCGGGGTCATAGGCGGTTGAGGCGATCTCGATCATGCTTGGCGAGGATATTGAACCGACTTTTATGATTTGCCCTGAATTAAGGTCCAGTTTATTGATTGCCGTGAGATGATGCGGTTTATGATTGGCAAAGATTATTTGATTTTCAAGAGGATTAAAATAAGCCGAAGTTACCCAGCCTACAGGTGCTTCGGTAATCGGACTGATTTTGGTTAATTCCGCGGCACGTAATCGTTCGATATTCTTATCCTGAAACTGTTTTTCCTGATTGGTAAAATGTGTCCAGGCATCGTCCATCGGAAGTCCGAAAACGTTTTTGAATTTGGATTCGAAATCCACAAATTTATTATCCGGCAGTGTGCGATACCAGCGGATAAGTGCATCCTTGCCGTATTGATTGGAAAGATAGGCGCAAAACCTGGCGCCATATAAATAAAACAAAGTTTCCAGTAAAAATGAATGGTGACTGATTTTTGCCTCAAGGAAATCGGGATCCGGGAAGGTGTTTTGTTCGCTAACCATGGACCGGAAATACATCTCATCAAAATTGCCTAAAATGCGGCCATAGCCGCCGCTGAGCCAGGTTTCCATAAAAACGGCGATGCCTTCCTGATGCCAGCGCGGCGAAAATCTCTGGTGACTGGTAAAGAAGCTGAACAGGGTAGTCAAAGGCTGATCCGACTCCGGCGGTACTTTGGAAAAAACTTTTCTGCCGGCCAGTTCCAGTTTTGTGGCCTGATCATTGACGATGACGTGGACAAGCTCATGACTGATGATCCATTGAATCCGGTCGTTATAGGGCATGACTTCATAACTGAGTTCGAGCGGAGCAATTTCCAGACGGATAAAATTCTTGGGCAGCGTTGTGGTGCCTGCTTTTCCGTAATCACTGAAATCATAGGTGTTGATGATGATTTTTTCAGTTGCCTGATAATTGAAAATTTGTGTCAGGGTTGTAAGGGCCTTTTCCGCTGATTCCATTATGCGGGGAACGAGGTGGGCATGGGGCTCGCGGTAAATTACTTTAAAATGATTGCTTTCTTTAGAATACCATTCTGCTGCAATCAGATATAGTGGTTGCATTAAAAAAATAGTTAACAGCAGCCGTTTCAGAATTTTCAGATACATTGTCTTTCTCTGTTCATAAAGGAAAGCCCTCAAAAAAGAGGGCTTTCCAATCAGTTTCCGGAATCAGTTTAACTGTGTTAACAATATAAGAAAAAATACTTAATTTTTCATGGACTTTTATTCACTAAACATACCGATAACTGCAGCATTCCTGCCGTAAGCCACTGCATAGCGACTGCCGAGTTCCTCAATCTGCGCGGCATTCCTGCCGTAGGCCACTGCGTAACGGCTGCCCAGTTCTTCAATCTGGGCCGCGTTTCTGCCATAAGCCACTGCATAGCGACTGCCGAGTTCCTCGATCTGTGCAGCATTTCTGCCATAAGCCACTGCGTAACGACTGCCGAGTTCCTCAATCTGTGCAGCATTTCTGCCATAAGCCACTGCGTAACGACTGCCGAGTTCTTCAATCTGCGCGGCATTTCTGCCGT
>CAYXRA010000050.1:0-26076 GCA_964467525.1 uncultured Calditrichaceae bacterium | reverse complement strand
CCCCGACCCCGATCAGGATGAGAATCTTCATATAATATTGGTCCCTTCCAGGGCTTTCGGATGAATGCAGTATTTATGATGATAGATTCGAGGTTTTTAGTAATAAGGGATTTAGTGTTTTCATGCCCTGGGAAAAATTGCCTCAAAAAACGAAATATGTGAGGCGGCCTTGTTGATTTAAAAAATCGGGCAGACGGGCGGAATTGCCCAGAGGAGACCCCGGACAAAGCTATGTTCAAATAATTACCCGCACAAATCAACACAGAACCAAGATATTGTTCACAGTCTGGCAGAATTTCTACTTTACCAAAATTATCCTAATCCATTTAATCCGGTTAATAAAGAAATGACTTTACACTTAATAACTTGCGGTGTGAATTATTTAGGTTAAAAAAGCAATATTAGCATAAGCCGCCAGTCCGGATCAGTTCAGATAAGGTTGCCATTCCCTGAAGAGTTTATCAGTGGCGCCGATGTTTTTATTAGCAAATTCGGCCGCCTTTCGGCCAATCCTTAGGCGCCGACTTTCATCATTGATGAGCTGCTTTAATTGTTCCTTCAATTGCTCTGCGTTGATAATTTGCAGACTGCCGCCCGCATTTAGTAAATCAATGGCGTCCGATGAATTAATATGTTTGGGACCGTATAAAACCGGAACGCCATAAACAGCCGCTTCCATAACATTATGAATCCCCTGCTTAAAGCTGCCGCCCACATAGGCGATGCCGGCATATTTGTACAAATCGGCCAGCACGCCGATACGATCAACAATAATAACGCGTTCCAGTTTTATTGCGCTGATATTCGAAAACCGAATGCAATTCTCTGTTTTAAGTGCTTGTTCAATCCGCTCAATGAAAACCGGCTCCGGCTGGTGGGGAACAAGTATTGCGCGTACATGATTTTCCGAAGACAGTACATGCTTCAGTGCCGGTAAAATATGTGCTGCATCTTCGGGCCAAATACTGCCGAATAGCAGAATCAAATAATCCTGATACCAAAAAGTTGGCAGTAATTCTGTCCCCCTGGCTTTCTCACGCCTTAAAGCAACCTGATCGAATTTTGTGTCGCCGATAAATTTAATTTTGCATTCCGGAAAATGCTGCTGAAAGCGTTGCGTATCGGCCGGACTGACTGTAAAAATTCCATCCAGATAACGATAGATGTATTTAAGAAAAAACTTCACTGCCGGCTTCAGTCGTGAAGAGTTCGCACTGAGCGAACCATTGATCAGAAACACCGGAATATCATGTTTTTTTGCGACCCATACCTGATTCGGCCAAACATCGTGCTTTGAAATGATCAACAGCGCCGGATTCAAAACCGAATATAATCTGTGCAGGTTCTTCCTTCGGTCAAAGGGCAGATATAGAAACAGGTCGACACCGTAATATTGTTTTACATTTTCGTATCCGGAGTCTGAAAAAAAAGTAATAATCAGTGCAACATTTTCTGTCTTTGAAAATCTGGCGATCAACGGTTTTATATGCTCAAACTCTCCCATCGATGCACAATGCATAATTACAACTTTTTTATTGTCATGCAATTTGCTTTTCCAGTCTTTTGCCTTATCGAATATTGTCCGACGTTCTTTTATCCATTTTCTTAATTTCGAATTTGAAAAACTGACTAAGTATACCAAAGCAACCGTAACAGGTATGAAAAAGTAAGAATAAATTAGCTCAAATGTTTTTTTCATTGCTCAGTTTTATAAATATTTAATCACCTGATTATAAACTTCATTAACACCGATCTCATCCATACATTTGAAATGCCCCCTGGGACATCGGTCTCGGCCCATATGCGTGCAGGGACGACAGTTCAGACCGACATTTTCAATCACAACGTTTTCGCAACGATAGGGGAAAAAACCGAATTCTTTAACTGTTGAGCCGAAAATAGCAACTACCGGTGTTTTTACTGCGGCAGCCATATGCATCATTCCGGTATCGTTGCTCAGGACCATTTTAGCATTGTTGGTAACTATTGCGGATTCTAACAGGGTGAGTTTTCCGGTTAAATTAATAACATCACTGTAAGAATCGAGCGCTTTAATTTGTTTTATTTCTGATTTCCCGCCTAATACGACAATCTTACATTTATATTTTTTTATGATCCGTTCAATCAACGCCTCAAATTTCTCTATCGGCCAGCGCTTGGTAAAAAATCCCGCGCCCGGCGCCACGACCATGTAAGGACCGTGCAGATGCCATTTATAGGTTAAATTATTTATTATTTCTTCTATAAAATCTTTCCAGAATATTTCAAGTCCTGCTTCATCATCCTCAATGCCCGCTTCACTGCCGACCTGCAAATATCTTTGCGGTATGGGTGTAATATCCTTATATAAATTAATACCTGTTTTAACAAGAATAGTCCGTTTGATCTTATTTTTTTTTATTCTGAATATTTTTCCGTTTTTAATGAAAGCCGTTAGCAGGTTGCTGCGGATATTGTTATGCAGATCAAAAATATAATCATAACCGCCTTTTTTAATTTGACGTCGCAGACGCCTTAATTCCGTATTACCTCTGGAATTATCCAGCATAGTAATCTGATTTAGGTGTGGATTAAATCGGATAAGTTCAACAAATTCTTTTTTTATAATAAAATCTATTTTGGCATTGGGATATCGGACGCGTACCTGTCGAATGAATGGTGTACTCAGCAGAATATCCCCGATTGAGCTTAGTCGTATGATTAAGATTCTATGACTGTATTCTGACATAATTATTTTGTTCTTTGGGCTGCGTAATCCACAAAGTGAACCAGTGAAGTTTTGACAGCACCATCAGCGTATCCCTGAATACTATCCTTTGCTTTCAGCGAATAGTCTTCCAGCTTTTTCAAGGCATAGTCTATTCCACCATAATCTTTGACAAATTCGATGATCTGCTTAACCTGTCTGCGGTTTACGCCATTTTTTAGTTGCCGTTTTATTTGCTTAACTTCCTTGTGCTCAGCTTGTTGAAAAGCGTAAATCAGAGGCAGGGTTAACTTCTTCTCTTTAAAATCATTACCCACCGGCTTCCCGACAATTACCTGTGAACCAAGATAATCGAGCAGATCATCTTTAATCTGGAAGGCAATCCCCAGGTTTTCACCATAAAGCCGCAGATTCTCATGATCCGCGCTTTTATCCGAAGTCGTAAGGGCGCCAAGTTCGGTAGCCGCTCCGATCAGCGCTGCAGTTTTATCTGAAATAATTTCGAAATATGTTTCTTCATTGACGTCCATTTTCCTTGATTTTTCGATCTGATTCAGTTCGCCACGGCTGAGTCTTTTTGATGCTTCTGCCAAAATCTGCATTGTTTCGAGCTTACCTGTTTCCGTTGCACTGATCAAACATTTCGATAGCATATAATCGCCCATCAATACCGCAATTTTGTTTTTCCATATCGCGTTTATTGATGGAAATCCGCGTCGGATATGAGCATCGTCAATAACGTCATCATGAACCAGCGATGCCGTATGCAAAAGTTCAACAATACCGGCAACAAGATAGGTGTTTTCATTCGGTTCACCGACCAGTTTCGCCGCCATAATCACCAGTAAGGGACGTAGTTTTTTTCCCTTCGACTTTACGATATATTTAACGATGCTGTCAATAAGTTTAATTCTGGAGGACATGACCCGCAGAAAGGTTATATTATACATTTTCATTTCTGCGGAGTAGATTCTCTTAAAGTCGTTTAATTTTGCAGGCATTTTTTTATTTTACAATTTTCGAAAATTTTACACAGGCTCCTTTAAACTGTTGTAATCAACAACGGGCCTAAAGATAACATGCATTCCTTTTCAATTCAATTTAACTTTTCTTTATTGATTTTCCACTTTCTTCTTATGGAATACATAGCTTATCCAGATCGTGACTTCGTATAAAATGAATAGCGGAATGCCTAACATAATTTGTGTGGTCGGATCGGGCGGGGTTAAAATGGCGGCAGATATAAAAATAGTTACTATGGCGTAGCGCCTGTATTTCCGTAAAAACTGCGGCGTCAACAGGCCAATTTTTGTCAGGAACAGGCTCAGAACCGGCAATTCAAAGACGATACCAAAAACCAATACAATGCGTACAATAAATCCAAAATAAAAATCCAGCGCAATATTGTTGGTTACGGAAGGCGGCGCCTGGCTGAGAAAAAATTCTAATGCCATCGGGACGATGATAAAATAGGCAAACGCGGCTCCGGCAAGAAAACTGAGAGTGGCAAATAAAATTACAGGGATTACGTATTTGCGCTCCTTTTCATATAGTGCCGGCGCTACAAAAGCCCACAATTGTGAAAAAATATATGGCAGACTGATGATTATCCCAAATATCAGGGACAATTCAAGTTTGATAATAAATGTAGTTTGAACCTTCAATACCTGGAGATTGATTTCCTGCTCTAAATTCTGTGTGGTGTAAAGTATACCACGCAGTAAATATTCGGAAAAGAAAAATGCAATAACCGTAACGATGGCGATCGCAATCAACGATCTGATAATACGCCAGCGCATCTCTTCCAGATGATCCAGGAAGGGCATTTCAACGTCTTTTAATTCTTTCATGTTCCTCTTAAAACGATCTTCGTCAGGGGGCTATAAAATCAAACGCTTCTTATTTGATGTCGTACATTTGAAAGTTTTTGTTTAATGCGCCGATCTGTTCATTGACCTGCTTATGTACTTGTTCGTCGTCGATATGGGTCAGCACATCATCAATCATTGAAGCGATCAGCTTCATCTCTTCTTCTTTCATTCCTTTTGTTGTCAGCGCCGGCGTACCCAGGCGAATGCCGCTTGTGACAAAGGGACTTTTCGTGTCAAAAGGAACCATATTTTTATTAACGGTAATACCTGCGGCATGGAGCGCATTTTCCGCCGCTTTACCGGTGATGTTTCTTTTACTGAGATCAACCAGAAAAACATGGTTATCGGTTCCGCCGGAAACCACATCGTAATTACGTTCCAGCAATCCTTCGGCCAGTGCCTGCGCATTGCTTACAATTTGTTTGGCGTACGTTTTAAATTCCGGTTCCAATGCTTCGCCGAAAGCAACAGCCTTGGCGGCAATCACATGCATCAGCGGACCACCCTGTATACCCGGCATAACATTGCTGTCAACGATTTCGGACATCATTTTCACCCGTCCGCTTTTCGGGGCAACGATACCCATTTTATTTTCAACGTCTTTGCCCATCATTATCATACCGCCGCGCGGACCGCGCAAAGTTTTATGCGTTGTCGAAGTAACGATGTCACAATAGGGAATCGGGCTGGGATGTATTCCGGCAGCGATCAGCCCGGCCGGATGGGCGACATCGGCAAACAATACTGCGTTTACTTCGTCTGCAATTTCACGAAACTTATCGAATTCATAGAAGCGGGAATAGGCGCTGGCGCCAACAACGATCATTTTTGGATCATGTTCTCTGGCTAATTTGGTCACGTTATCCATATCAATGCGCCCGGTATCTTTTTTTACGCCATACGGAATAAAGTTGAACATTTTTCCGGAGAAGTTGACCGGTGAACCGTGGGTCAGATGGCCGCCGTGGGCCAGGTTCATCCCTAAAATCGTATCGTTCTGCTTCAGATAAGTAAAATAAACGGCCATATTGGCCTGCGATCCGGAGTGCGGCTGGACATTAACATATTCACAATCGAACAATTCTTTTGCCCGGTCGCGCGCCAGATCCTCGGCGATATCCACGAACTCACAACCGCCATAATATCTTTTGCCCGGATAACCTTCGGCATATTTATTGGTAAGCACGGAACCGTTGGCTTCCAGTACGGCTTTGGAAACAAAATTCTCCGACGCGATCAATTCGAGGGTGTTATTCTGCCTGTCAATTTCCTTAATAATTGATTCATAAACCTGCGGATCATTTTTCCTGACATTGTCCAGCATATGAAACTCCATTTTATAAACCGGTTAATTGCGATATTAAATTTATGCGATTCTGATGCCGGCCGCCTTCAAACGACGTACTCATCCAAATATCCACTATTTTTATCGCCGTCTCTGTTTTTGTCGTTCTGCCTCCCAGACAAAGCACATTGGCATCATTATGCAGGCGGCTTAGCTGTGCTGTTTCTTCATCATGTACACGGGCTGCCCTTATGCCCTTTGATTTATTGGCGGTCATACACATGCCTATACCGGTACCACAAATCAAAATACCAAGATCAGCCTCTTCGGTTACCACCGCCTGACTTACTTTATAGGCAAATTCCGGATAGTCGCAGGAATCCATTTTAAATGTGCCGTAATCTTTGTATTCAATCTTTTTTTCATTGAAATGCTTTTTAATTGCTTCTTTTAAAAGATACCCGGCATGGTCCGATCCAATTGCTATTTTCACGGAAATGTTCTCCTAATTTATCCAGCTATAGCAAGGCTCATCACTTATTTTATCATTTTGGTGCATAAACTTATCTTCTGTGGTCGGCATGAGCGGCTTGACATAATTTTGTTTGCTTCTGGCCTTAGAAACATAAGCCGGATCACTTTGTGCTTTTTCATATTCTTCAAATGCCAGCTCGTACACCATCTTATCCTGATATTTATCTTCGCCGCCCCTTTGTCTCTGGCAATATGAAACAGCCGCTTCATAAATTTCACCCATGGTAATATAAGCAAGTCCAAAATTACGTTTTGCCTGCAGTGCTTTGTTAATCCAGTATCTGGCATTGCTGAACTGATTTTGTAATTTATAGTTTTTGGCAATTTTAATCATGATCTCGGCATTATCCGGATCCAGCTCAATAATTTTTTTATAATCATCAATTGCATTACTATGCTGCTGTAAATTTTCATAAACATCAGCTCTTTGTTCGTATGCATTTTTCGAAGGCTTTTCATTGATGATTTTTGTAAACGGCTCAACGGCTTCCTGATAATGGCCGGCACTTGCCGCCGCCCGTCCGAAACTTTGGGAATAGTCAAGATTGTCCGGGTCATTCATGTAGGCGGTTTTGAAAAATTCATATCCTGCACCGCCGCCATAAAAATGTTCTGTATATTGCGCCAGCGTTGTCACGGCTTCAGGATCATCCGGACTTAATTCAACGACTTTCTTCTGTAACTCAATAGATTCTTCATTTTCCTTGCTGTAATAGAGAAACGCGAGTGTTTTCAAATTGGATACATTGGTAGAGTCCCGTTCAATTTGTGCCTCGTAGTGTGGAATGGCGCAGCCGGGCTTCCCGATTTTTTGCTGCAGAATACCGGCATAATAATGCAAAGTAATGATGTTTGGGAATTTTTCCAAGCCCCGGTAGCAGGCAAGCAGAGTGCTGTCGACCATGCCCTGATCAAAATACATGCGCGAAATATAACGAATGGCGTTTCTTGCATATTTGCTGCTGTCGAAGATAAAAACCTTCCACAGATAAGGCATGGCTTCTTTATAAGATTTATTTTTGTAATATTCAAAACCGAAATTAAAAATTAAAGGAATGGGCTGGGTAAGATTCTCTTTAGTCACTTTATCATAGGCTGTAGTCAGTGTTTCCGGAATACAGTCAGCCTCTTCTTCGACAATTTCTTCTTCGGCAAATTCATCGAACTGAGCATGAACATTGGAAGAAAATGCCAGGCTCAAAATTATAAGGAGTGACACTACTAAGGATTGCGAAGCTTTCATTGTTCTTTCCTCCAGCTAATGGGCTTAATCATCATACTTAATATACCAAGTTTCGTTTACACAAATTGTAATACCAAAATTAAAAAAAGTTTCTTCATAGGCATTTTCTTTTATATCGCCGCGTTTTCCGATGACGGCCGAAAGATCAACCCGTGAACGAAAGCGGGATATTGGTAATGAAACACCAAAGGAAACGCCGTATTCCTTTACCGGATTGTTTGCACTTGTTTGGTTTAAATTACTATAAAAAACGCCAAAACGATAGTCCAATTTATCGATTGTCTCGATAAATAATTTTTCACTTTGCGTATGCTCTACCCCTAGTCCGATCCTATAGAAGGTATCATGAAATTTGCCCACGTTTTCGTCTTCGATTTTATAGCCGTTTTTCCAATCCTGATAAATGACATCAAAACCTGTGGCCCAGCGTTTGCTCAGGTTATATTCGGCGCCAAAATTGAATGATGATGGCAGGGTTAACTTTTGCAGACGGCTTTCATTGATCGCACTTGAATTTGACGACGGCTTAATCCGTGCCGTGAGCTGCACCGGCGGCCTAACCTGCAGGCCGATATTCAGATTCTTGATCGCCCGTGTATTTGCACTTACAACCATCCCATGTCCATAAAATCGGTAATCAACATCTAAAAATATAGATGGCGTTGAAGCACCGGATGGTACAATCCTGAAATTATCCGTTATCTTGCCGAACGTATATTCATAGCCAAGCCCTATTCCCGTATGCGAAAATACATTATAAGAAACATTTACCGTGGCGCGACTCAATCCGCCTTTTATGAGCAGATGCTTTTCGCGGTCTGCTTCCAGGGTATCCGTTTCGGCTGTAACATATTTTTGATTAATTCTGGTAACCGGCTGCATGCCGATACCAACGGCAAGCCTTTTTTTGTAGATCGGAATCGCTAAAAATCCGCCCCGGAAGTTCCCGGAATATGTTACATAATCGTTATTCCCGACATCATCGGCAAAGGTGGTTTTGTAATCCAGAAAGGTTGTGTAGGTGCTCCTGCTGATATTTGACCAGAATGAAAAATTAGTATAATTCAAAATCAGCGTGTCGTCATTCGCCGTTTCATATGATCGGGAAAATCCTGCCCCTGAATAAGGCAGGGTTAAGAAGCCGAGTCCTTTATCGGAAATACCAAAGAAACTCTGACCTGCATTAACAAAGGAACACAATAATATTGTTAATATAATAAAAACGTTTCGCATTTATCATCCTTAAAATTATAGGCCTACACGATCCACATTATAGTACCTTATCCGCAGACTGGCTGCATATTGTTTTACGGCATCGCTGAGCGGCCGTGACGCCGTATCAGGGATTCCGGAAAAACGCATGACAGAAATATCCTGGCCCTCGTCTTTATATTGCAGGTAGAACCATTGTGTTGTTTCATTTCCGTTTAAAAATCTCTGTACATAAAAGTTACCAAACTTGACTCTCTCATTTTTATCAACAAGTTGTAATGCGTTAGCGCTGTCTGATACGTTCATTGAAAAATTAAAGTTCGGACTGTTTGCAAAGGCCGAATCGATCTGAAAAGAGCTCAAATCTTCTTCGATCTGATCGATGACCCGCAAATAGAAGCTGGTTCCATGATTATCATTATTAAGCTTGTTGCGTTTACTATTATCCAGTATACTTCTATCATCTACCTGAAGGGAAAGATTGGCGTCTTCAATAATTGATTTTTCAGGGATTTGCTCTAAACCTTCAAATTTTAATAAAATACGGGAGGCGATTCCGCTGGAGATCAGCAAGTCATTTTGTGATTTTGCAACCTCGAACACGTTGTTTCCGGCATTAGCATTATAGTCAAAAATTGTTGCTGCCTGACTTATATTGGTGCTATCCAAAACAAAAAGCGAATCCCTGAATTCTTTATAATACAGACGCGGAGCGTTTAAAGGATCAATAGCAAAGAAGGAATTGATTTCCTTGATATAGTTGGCTTGATCTGCGCTAAAATAGAGTCCGCGGTTCTGGTCGGGATCGGTGCGCCATTTTTCGAACAGGGCATTATCCAGTTTAATAATTATTTTTATCGAATCATCAACATAAAAGTGTGTGGTACCGATTTTTTCTGCGGGTTTGGTATTATGCCACTTATCCTCTGTATTCGCAGAACCTGTCCAGTCTTCCTGTGGTTCATAAATATTTACGAGCAGATCATTTTCAGCATCACCAAATGCACCCCTGCCGGTTAATTGAATAAAGACGGAGTCTATCGTAACCGAAGTGTCAGGTAAATTTGTAAACTTCAGAAAGAATCCTGCCCCGAAGCCTTTATAGTTGCCAACGGAAAGCTTTGATGACGACCCCGTATCAACCCTGTAATCGGTTAAAAAAGTATCGATAACCGCATAAAATGTTGTATCGTGATAAGAACCGTACCGATTTTGCAGGTCCAGCTCTTGGGGAGGTAAAATAGAATTTACATCCTTACAGCCCAGACAGAGCGCCAGAAGCATCAGAGACGTAGCTACCAATATTTTTTTCATATTAATCCAGTTCAAATTAAAAAAGTAGAGAATTTAATTAATCGTTTTTTTTATGTCAATGTTTAAAGCAGAACGCCGCAATAAGGTTGTCGATTTGTGCAATCGCTGGAATATCTTTTCGACAAGTCTGGAAGGCAGAAGATGGCATTCAGGCAGTGCCGGCAATGAAAATCTTTCATACTTACGCATTCCGATTTTCTTTTGACATAAATTAAATTTCAAAATTTTCCCGCATTATTTTTATAGCAACTTTTAGACAATTATATAATTAAATTAATTTTCTTAAGGTTGGTTTCGTAAAAATTTTGCTGCTTCAAAAAGATTGTCAAAAATGTAGTTCGGCTGGGAGGGCCATTGTCTGCTCTGATAAGTGTATTCTCCAATACCATAACCGGTCATAACCATTATTGTTTTTAATCCGGCTCTTTTTCCAAATTCAACATCTTTATAACGATCGCCAACCATAAATGAATGATTCAAATCTATGTCAAACTCGCTTCTGGCTTTTTCAATCATTCCCGTTTTCGGCTTTCTGCAATTACATTCTTTTTTGTATGGTGCCCTGCCCTCGTCGGGATGGTGCGGACAATAATAAATTTTTTCTATAATTGCTTTTTCATTTTCTACTGCAGTCAATAACAAATTATGAACACGCGCTAAAAGCTGTTCGTCAAAATAGCCTCTTGCCACTCCGGATTGATTGGTTATTACAAAAACCTTATAGCCGGCTTTATTAAGCAGGCGAATCGCGCCGGGCACGAAGGGGAACATCTTAAAGCGCGAAATATGGTTTATGTAACCCATTTCCTCGTTGATAGTTCCGTCTCTGTCTAAGAAAACCGCCCGGTTCATTTATTCGTTTACAACCCGGTCGTAGATATCGAGGTAGCGTTTGGCAGCATACTCCCAGGAAAAATCCTCATCCATGATGCGTTGTCTCAACTCCTGCCACTTTTCTTTTTTCTTATAATAATCAATTGCTTTTTTTACCGCCTTAACGATTCCATCGGCATTTAAATCTTCGATTATAAAGCCGGTTCCTTCTCCGCTTTGCTCATCGAGATCATCTACCGTATCAAACAGCCCTCCAACCGAAGAGACAATCGGTACGGTTCCGTATTTGAGGCTGTAAATCTGATTTAATCCGCAAGGCTCATATTTTGAGGGCATTAGGAATATATCCGATCCGGCTTCAATAAGGTGAGCCATTTTATCATCGTAAGTGGCATTAAGACTGATCTTTTTGGGATACTTTTTGTTGAAGGCCGATATTTTTTTCAGCAGCTCCTTATCACCCTCGCCATGCACCGATATTTGGAGGTTGAATTTAAGTAATTTATCGAGGGCATCCACAAACAAATCCATGCCTTTTTGTTCGGTTATTTTTGAGATGACACCGATCAAAGGTACCTGTGGATTGTAATCCATTCCCAGCCTGGTCAGCAATGTTTTTTTGTTTTCTTCTTTTCCGCTTAAATCATTTGCAGAATAGCGGCTGGGAATCAACTTATCGGATTCGGGCGACCACACACTATAATCAACACCATTCAGGATGCCTTCGAATTTTTCTCCCTTTTCTTCCAAAAGTCCGCCAAAACCATAGCCGATTGAATCATCGCTGATTATTTCATTGGCATAAGTTTCCGATACCGTGGTAACAAAGTCAGAAAAATATATAGCCCCCTTGGTCAGATTCAGTTTGTTGTCTTTGTTGAACATCCCGCCTTCCCGGGTTTGGCTTTCATCAAATTCAATATCTTTTGCCGTTTCAAGGCTGTATTGTCCCTGGGAAGTTAAATTATGAATTGTATAAATCGATTTAACACCCTTAAAAAATGAATCGCCCTGATAAACCGTTTTAAGGTATACGGGTACATAAGCGGTTTGCCAGTCATTACAATGAATTATATTGGGCTGCCATGATAATTTTTTTAATGTTTCAATGGCCGCCTTACAAAAATAAGCAAAGCGGATTGCATTGTCTTCATATTCCTTTTTTGTCTTGGGGTCTTTATAAATACCCGGCCGCGAAAAGAAATTACCGATTTCAATAAAATATATCTGAACTTTGCTATCGGGAAGAAAGGCCGATTTTACGTTGGCAATTTCGGTTTTTCCATTGAGTGTAACCGGTATTTCACGCAAGCGAATGACCTCGCGCAGAACATACTTTCGTTCATTAATAAATTTGTATTTGGGTATCATGATACGAATTTCCTGGTTTAGCGATTTCAGGGCTTTCGGTAATGCTCCCGTTACATCTGCTAAACCACCGGCCTTGGCAAATGGAGCGACTTCAGAAGCTAAGTACAGTGTTTTAAATTGTTTCATGACAACCTCATTGTCTTATTTTGAATGAATATCCGATTTTTCAGATCGGTTTTCTGGATTTTCCACAAAATATAAAATTACATAAGTAAATAATTTAATTAATTTTAGCGGAATAATCAAGAGTGGACGATGTTTCCGGAAGTTGTTGTGACTGGTTTTTGCTATGATTTTATCGAAAAATTCTTTATGCTTTTGATATGCCCTTTCTTTCATCTGTTTAAAATCCCCTCCCTGGCGCAAGCCACCTGCCACAGGCACCCCTTTGGGGCCTTTGGGGCAATACCACCCTGGGCGGGAGTGTGAGAAAAGCCCCCTCCCCAAATACCGCCCCGGCGGGACGAAGGGGTGGGGGATGCTTTGCTTGCGAATGAAAGCCCTACGTCTATTTGATCATGCCTTTGTGTGTTTTCAAAATCATGGATGTTTCATTTTTTAATATTAAGTTTCAAGTTTCTTTAAAGATATGATCTGCAAATACTTTAGTTTCTCTGAAGATAATTTCTTTATCAACGTCTAAAGTTAAAACGTGATATGATTTTTCCAGTTTTAAAAAACGTTTATCTTTTGATGATACCCGTTCATATATTTCTTCCGCACCCTTAATTTGCACCGTATGGTCATTAATAGAGTGAACAACAAGAAGCGGACTGTATATTTCCGGCAAATCGCTCTTAAGGTGGTCGTATAATTTAAGTAATTCTTTTGCCGCCCGGATTGAAGTTTTTTTATAAGAAATATTTTTTGCCTTCTCTACCGGATCTCTGATATCAGAACCTTTTTTATCCCTGTAATATTTTAAAAAAGGCGGAGCGTACGGAATAAGACGGGAGAGTTTTCTTTTGAGATATAGAGCAGGCGCCAGCGCAACGATGCCTTCAACCTGATAATGCGCCGCCAGATGCAATGCCAGGCTGGCGCCGGTGGAAAGGCCGACAACGATCACTTTTTTACACGATTTGCGCAATTCGAAAAGTGATTTCTTCGCATCTGTAAACCAGTCGTACCATTTATATTGTGCCAGCTCTTTTACAGACGTTCCGTGTCCGCATAACAACGGGGCTTTAATCGTATATCCACCTGGTTTAAATAGCTCCGCCATTGGCTTCATTTCATAGGGAGAGCTTGAAAAACCATGAAGCAGCATAATGCCGTTCTCATCACCTTTGTAAAAAATAGGTTCCGCACCCGGTATAATTTTTTTATCCATAGCCTTCCGTAACTTTTATATATTATCTTTGTTTACTTCTCCGGATTTAACCAATAAATATTTAAATAGTATTGGCCCGATAAATTCATTAACCACGACGCTTGCAATTAATATGGTCTTGAATTTCATGCCAATCTCCCCGGGCAGAGCTTTTTCAATGATCGTTGCCAGCCCGAGTGCAATGCCGGCCTGACCAACATATCCCAGCCATGTATAGTTTGCCGTAAATGTATCTTCTTTAGCAAGTTTTGCCCCTATAAAGTTCCCGATAAAAATAAAAATTATTCTGCTTATAACCAATAATATCGTTAAATAAAATGCATTTACCAGTGTATCCATATGCAATGAAGCCCCGGCAAAGCAAAAGAAGATGATATATAACGGTAACGAGCTTCTTTCTATTTCTCGTATTAATGTTTCACCATGTTTGGAGAAATTCTCAACGACAATACCCGCGGTAATAGAAATGAGTAAAATATCCAAATTAAACATGAGGCTTAGCTCGGATATCACAATGGCTGCCCCGAATAAGAACAGCGATTTTTCAATCTTTACATATTTCAAATAGTAGATAATCGTACTACCCACCATTACACCTAACAATAAGGCGTAACTCACTTCTCCCAATAAATCTATAAATAGTCCGGCATTAAACGCTATATTTTCATATAAGTATAGTTTTGCTATGGCAATGAAAATCGGAAACATAATTACCAGTAATATTGATTTAATTACCGTAATTCCTAAAACCAGGTTCGTTATTCTCCCCCGTGCCTCAAGTTCCGTAATAATTCCTATCGTTGTTGCAGGCGATTTGGAGATTGCTGTTGCCGCAAATAAGACAGCAAGCCCATACAAAGTTGACTTCCCCATAGCTGCTAAAAATGGTATATAATCGTACAATAAAATTAATAGAAAAAATAAACCTGCAAAAACAACTATAATTTGCCCCGCTAACATGTATAGAACCGATCGAACCTGTCCTTTGTATCGTTCAAATTTTAGTTCCCCTCCGGCGGTAAGTGCGATAAATGCAAGGGCCATGTGTTCCAGAAAGTTTAAACTATCAAGAATCTCTTTATCAAGCAGATTAATACCAATTGGACCTATGATTACACCAAGTATCATATATCCGGTAAGTTTAGGCAACTTTAGTCGTTTCAGAGAGACTGCAAAAAGATATGCTGAAACCAAAACCAGGCCAGTTAATACTGTTGACTCCGCTTTAATATTATCAATCTCAAAGGCATATTTCACAAGGTAAAAAATGCCTATTATACCTGAACCAATAAGTATTTTCTTCATCTTCTCATTTATTCTGCCGATTTAATACAAACAGATTTTTCAAATAATAAATGGAAATGACATCATTAATGATTATTGACATGGCAACAATAAATATCAACAACTTAGAATAATCCGATATATTTGTGAGATGAAAATCAAGAATAATTGCCAGTGACAGACCGCCAAGACCAACATTGGCCAGACCAATTGACCCTGGCGGTCTGTCGCTCTTTATTATTATATAATTTGCCAGATATCCTGAAATCAACTTACTTGTAATATTGATTACTAAAAAAATCACCAAATAAATAATATAATAAAAGGAAGCAAAATTAATGTTTACACCAACAAAAATGAGCAGTAATATATAGAGTGGTTTTTCCGCTTCCTGTAAGATTAAATATTGCTTTTTTGTACTTACCGGCAAATGGCTGAGTCCTGTCCCAAAAACAAACGCAATAAAGAGCAGGCTTTGATTTAAATAATACGCGATTCCCACTAAAAAAATCAACAGACCCAGAATCAAAAGAAAATTTTCCTGCTCTCCTTTGATATTTTTAGAAAGCAAATGATAAAAATATGTCGTTAAGATCCCAATAGCAATTGACAAAATTATCATTTCAATATTTATTTGATAACTGCCCAAAAATGACAAATCGGTTATCAGTGCCATCATTATACCCAAAAGTAGTATACCAAGAATATTATCATAGGCAGCTACAAACTGTAAAAGATGAGCTACTTTTCCCTTTACTTTATGATCCCGAACAATCACTCCGATCATAATTGGAGAAGACACCGCAGTGGCCAATGCTAACACCAGTATTTCAATTTGATCCGTGAGTTTGAAATAATATGAAAAAGCAAAATATAATAACAGAAACGCAATAAACAGGCTAATCAGGAAATTTGTTGAAGCAAAAAGATAGTACGATTTTAAAAATCTTTTAAGACTATTTACATTAACCTGCAAACCTATTAAAAATCCTACCCAACCAAGCACAAGAGCATACAGGACATTTAATTGTTCGCTAATTTGCCTGTTAATCAGGTTTAGCGCCTGAGGACCAATTAAATATCCCAGAAATAAATAAAGTGATCCTGTGTAAGCGATACTTTTAATCCATGTACTTTCAAACCGCTTTCTTTCAAAAAACTTTGAACTGAGATAGGCTATAATTAAAAGAAATACTAAAATTAATAATGCAGTCATCAGACCCACTCAATTAGGATAACAATGAAATCGTTTCGATTATATTACTAATTTTTACCAATCTTTTCTACAAAAGAATCACGGATAAAATAGAAAAGCAAAAATAAAAGACTCTTGTATAGATGGATACTTTTACAGAGTAAGCGCACCAAAACATTAATAATAAACGACTTGTGGGCGTATTTTTATAAAAATTAAGGCGGGTGGCAATGCTTGATTGATTTGCTTGTCATTTATTTAGCAAATACCCAAGTCCTTTTTCCCATTTATGATTAACACAGAAAACAGAATATATGGTTACCCTGATTAACATCTTTAAAAAACATTCTTTTTTATCCCTTAGTACTCCTCCATTCATTAAGGGCAAGTTTCAACATGCCTTCATTATTATCGATATATTTTTTTGCCTCTTCCCCGCTGCTACCCGTCAGTGCAATAAAAATGGCAGTTTTTACATGACCATTAGCCTGTTTCAGGCAGCGGGCCGCTTTATCATAATCAACATCGGCGGCAATCATGATGATCTTTTTAGACCTTTCGACTAATTTAAGATTTTTTTGCTGCAGATCGATCATCATATTTTCATAAACTTTACCCAGTTTAATCATTGAGATACTGGTAATCATATTGAGCACCATTTTTTGAGCTGTAGCCGATTTCAATCTTGTCGAGCCCATAATAACTTCGGGGCCCGGCACAGGACAAATTGCCACATCGACATCATATTGCAGATGTTCTCTGGGATTGCAAACAACGGTCATAGTTTTTGCGCCACGTTTTTTGGCTTCTTCAATAGCCCCGATCACATAGGGCGTGCGGCGACTTGCTGCAATTCCGCAAACCACGTCCTTGTCGGTAACATTAACACTGGCGATATCTTTCGCACCGTTTTCCGGATAGTCTTCAAATCCTTCCACAGCTACGGTTAATGCATCATACCCGCCGGCGATTAAACCAACAACCATGCCCACTTCAACACCAAACGTCGGCGGACACTCAGCCGCATCCAAAACACCAAGCCTTCCCGATGTACCGGCCCCGGCATAAATCAATCTGCCTCCATTTTTAAAAGCTTCGGTTACAATTTCAACCGCCTGTACGATGTAAGGCATTTCCTTCTCTACGGCGACCGCGACTTTTTTATCTTCATTATTAAACAACCTGACCACTTCTTCAGTAGACATCACATCAACTTCATAAGAATCAGGATTACGGCTTTCCGTTACCAGTGATGATAATTCTTTAAATAAATTTTGTTCACCCATTCAAAACTCCACTTTTAAAAAAATTTTATTATCCAAATAGGGATAGGAATTTATCCACGACGAATCAACGGCTTCTTCTGTAATTTTATAGTTATTTTCAGTCAATCCTTCATTTTGAAAATATTTTTTCCCCTTAATCAAAAGAAGAAAACCATTTTGTTTTATTAACGGTCTACCCCATTTCACCAATTTTTCTATTGAGGTGACTGCTCTTGCGACGATAATATTAAATTTATGATTTTCATTTTGTGCAAATTGCTCTGCCCTTTCGCAAACCACAGTCGCATTAACCTCAAAATTATCGATCATTTTTTTTACAAACAAAGTTTTTTTTCTTGAAGAGTCGAGCAAAATTACCGGATTCTTATTCAGACAGATTGAAATTATAACCCCTGGCAATCCGGCGCCGGTACCTAAATCCATTATACTTTGATTATCGGGAATTAAATATTGATTAAGCATATAGACAAAATAAAAAGCCGTAATGAAATGATTTTCGATAATATGCGGTTCATCATTTTTAGAAATCAGATTCGAACGATTATTCCAATGGAGCAGCTGATCGTGATAATAGCCCAGCCAGTCTTTTTGCTTATCACTTAAAGCAATATTTTGATCCGTAAGAAATTCGAATAATTGTGTAAATTTAGTTTGATGTTTCACGTGGAACTTTCGTTTGCCTGTATTTTTCCAAATAGATTGCCAAGACTGAAATATCTGCCGGCGTAACGCCCGAAATTCTTGATGCTTGTCCCAAATTCTCAGGCTTTATTATATTCAATTTTTCTCTGGCCTCAATCGAAAGTGAATTAAATTGATTATAATCGACATCTTGTGGAATCACCCTGTTCTCCATTTTAACAAGTTTATCGATGAGCGCCTTTTGTCTTTCGATATATCCGGCATACTTTGTATTGAATTCAACTTCCCCGACCACATCATCACTGTAAGCATCGCCATTTATTAACTCTAATAACTGAGCCAGTTTTAACTCCGGCCGCTTTAAAAGATTTGATATTGTGGCTTTTTGTGAGATTGGAGTGCTTTTGTCCTTAAATTGCTGATTAAAAATATCCGGCCCTATCTTTCTGTCCAGTTCTTTATAAAGCCCGGCTATCTTTTCTTTTCTGTTTTGAAACTTTTTATATACGTTCGGTTTAATTAAACCATACTTGTGCGCATAATCCATAAGCCGTAGATCCGCGTTATCCTGGCGTAGCAGTAATCTGAACTCTGCCCGGGATGTAAACATGCGATAAGGCTCATCGTGGGTTTTACTGATTAAATCATCAATCAGAACACCCATATAGGCTTCCGATCTTTTTAGACCAAAGGGTTCTTTTTTCATTATTTTTAGAGAAGCATTTAACCCAGCCAGTAATCCCTGGGCAGCGGCTTCCTCATATCCTGATGTACCGTTAATTTGTCCCGCAAAATATAGATGCGCAATGTTTTTTGTTTCCAGTGTATATTTTATTTGGCTAGGTGGAAAAAAATCATATTCAACAGCATAGCCCAATCTCAATATTTTTACATTTTCCAGACCATAAACCGTTTTAATGGCCCGATCCTGAATATCGCCGGGCAGACTCGAAGAGAATCCGTTGACATACATTTCCTCACTTTCGTAGCCTTCCGGTTCCAGAAAAATCTGGTGCCGTTCTTTATCGGCAAACCGGTTTATCTTGTCTTCAATGGACGGGCAATAGCGTGGCCCGATGCCTTTTATTGATCCACCAAACAAAGGAGAGCGATCAAAGCCTTCACGCAATATGTCGTGAGTTGTTTTATTGGTGTGAGTGATATAACAATTGATCTGGCGTTGAGTTATTCTTTCCGTGGCAAACGAAAAGGGTTGCGGATTTTTATCCGGTTCCTGTACAATCATTTTATTGTAATCAACACTGTCTTTATGAATGCGCGGCGGTGTTCCGGTTTTTAAGCGCCCGGACCTGAAGCCAAGCGTTTTCAGGGATTCCGTAATGCCTTTTGCAGGTAATTCACCCGCGCGCCCGGCGGCGATCTTTCTCAATCCCGTATATATAATGCCGTTTAAAAATGTGCCTGCTGTTAAAACAATCGCATTAACGCGAATTTTTCCGCGCTTTTTTAAAATAATATGACTGACTTTGTAATGATCGACATCTACGCCAATACCCTCATCTTCAATAATTGTAATGTTTTCATTTTTTTCCAGGTATCTTCTGGCAATTTGAGCGTACCTGTCCCGATCATTCTGGGATCGGGGTGACTGCACCGCCGCGCCTTTTGACGTATTCAGCATTTTAAAATGGATGCCCGATTCATCGGCAATCCGGCCCATTAATCCACCTAACGCATCCACCTCCCTGGCTAACTGCCCCTTAGCCAATCCACCTATCGCGGGATTGCAGGACATATATCCAATTTTCTTTTTATCGAGGGTTACCAGAAGTGTGCGCATTCCCATATTGGCACACACCCAGGCGGCCTCAATGCCGGCATGTCCGCCGCCAACCACAGCGATTTCAAATTTATTTATTTTATTTTGTTTCACGTGAAACACTTACTTTCCTATACAAAATGATGAGAAGATATTATTAAGAATATCTTCCGATGTTATATCCCCTGTAATTTCGGCAAGCTGGTCTATTGCCATCCTTAAATCAAGTGCAATAAACTCATTTGTTAAACCTGTTTTAACAGCGCCTTTTGCTTTTTCTAATGACGTGACGGTTTTTTTCAGTTGAACAAAATGGCGCTGATTTGTAATTATAATAGCTTCCTGATCATCTTTTTTATTAAATCCGATTTTTATACTAATTAAATTTTTTAGTTTGTCGATGCCTATTTTTTTCGTGGCTGATATCTCGCTCTTTTCTATGGTTTGATTTTCTAAAAATTTCAGTGTCTCTTTATTCATACCTAAATCAATTTTATTGGCGCCAACAATTATTTTATTTCTAAATTGTAATGATATTGTTTTAAACAAATCAATGTCCTCGCGGCTCATTTCAGCAGATGCATCGATGACTAGCAAAACAATGTCCGCCTGTTCAATATAATTTCTGGCCCTTTCCACCCCTTCTGATTCAATGTCATCATTGGTTAAATGAATGCCAGCACTATCAATGAATCGAACCATGATATTGTTGATCATAATATCTTCATGGACAATATCGCGAGTGGTGCCCGGTTTATCGGACACGATTACCCGTTCTTTGTTGAGCAGCGCATTCATTAAGCTCGATTTACCAACATTAGGCTTTCCGGTGATAAGAACCTCGATGCCTTTATGCATTGATTTTCCGTACGCATAACTTTCAATTAGTTTGTTTATCTGAAAGCTTATTGTCTCTATTTTATTTTCTATCTCTTTAGCGCTGATTACTTCGAGCTGCTCTTCACTAAAATCAATATCGAGCTCAATGAGTGAAGCGGTTTCAATGATATCCTTTTTTAATGATTTTATTTGATCGGATAAGGCACCCTCTAACTGAAACATGGAATTATTTACGGCTGCTTCAGATTTTGCCGCAATTAAGCTGGCCACGGCTTCGGTTTGTGTTAAATCCATTTTTCCGTTCAGAAAAGCCCTTTTTGAAAATTCACCGGGCTCTGCCAGGCGGCAACCTAATTCCTGATATATATCCAAAATTTTTTCGACGATAAATACATTCGCATGACAACTGATTTCAACAACATCTTCACCCGTATATGATTTTGGTGCTCTGTAAATAAATACCACAATCTGATCGATAATTTTTGTATCGTAGGATAAATGACCAAAATAAAAACTTCCTCCATTGACCTTAGAAATATCTTTTTCCGGAAAAAGTATATCTGTTTTTTCAATTGCTTCAGGACCACTAATCCTGAGCATTGATACGCTTCCTCCGCTCGTCGCAGTAATTACCGCAATTATTGTATCGTTGTCATTTATAATATTCATATATAAAAAAACCCCTTGCGGGGTTTCCTTTAAAATTAAAATCTTTAGCGTTTTTTTGGGTTTTTATCAAGCGGTGGTTCCGTTTGCTTACCCTGCCCTGTAAATTTTTGCTGTATTATTGTTAAAAGATTAAACAATGTATAATACAAATTTAATCCCGATGGAAAGCGGTTAAATATCAACAGCATGAAAACAGGCATGATATAAACAAGTGCCTTTTGCTTGGGATCCTGCATTGTCATTTTTGACTGAAATATCATTGTTAGGGCCATGAGAACCGGTAACAAGTTAAATTCATTTCCATAAAAAGGCAGACTAAACGGTAACGTGAAAAGGCCTTCTGTTCTTGACAAATCCTCAATCCATCCCGGAATAAACATCGCCCCGCGCAACTGTATTGTGGAACGAAAAACAATGAACAGAGCAAAGAGTAACGGCATTTGCAGCAGCATCGGCAGACAGCCGCCGAGAGGATTAACGCCGTGTTCCTTATAGAGCTTCATCATTTCCTTATTCATTCTCTGGGCGTCGTTTTTATACTTCTCCCGGATTTCCGCCATCAATGGTTGAATTGTCTGCATCTGCTTCATCGAGGTGTAGCTCTTTTTCGTTAAAGGATACAGAAGCAGTTTGATTAAAATTGAAAATACGATAATTACAACGCCGTAATTTGGAATAAAAGAGTGTAAAAATTCAAGTATCTGAAGAATGATCATGCTAAAAAATCTGAACAACCGTTCATACCAGCCGTTATTCATGATCAGAATATCGAGTTCATTATCATATCTGTTCAGTTCCGTGTGATCAAGCGGTCCCATATAAACGCGAATCGAATCGCCGGACCGGGGATTTTCATATCTGGCGTAATATCCAATATCATATAGACGCTGCACATAATTTTCTTTTTGAATACCTTCACCGGAAAAATAAATACCGCTGGAAACATTGGCGGTTTTATTGATCAGACTGGTTATGAAGTATTTTGTACGCACTGCCATCCAGTTGGCGTTACCTGATATATTGACACGATCCTTTTTTCCTTCATCATCAATGGTATAATTTTCCAGTTCATCGCCCATATAAACATAGGCCTGACTATAATTATAATCATCCTCTACATAGGATTCGGTAGAGGGCAAACCATTTTTCCAGCCGATCTGATACTGTTCGTTTAAAAGCATCTCATTTGGATTTGAAAAATGTATTACTACATCAAAGTGATAAAATTTTTCATAAAAGATGAAGGTTTTTGTTAGTTTATTGCCGTCTATTGTTAATGAGTAGCTGATTTCATATGAATCACCGGGATTAAGGTTGACGCTTAGTCGCTTTTCAGTTGTTGAGAAAAGATAGTTGTCCGGATCTATAAACTTTCCGTTATCGTCCTGAAAAGTGAGATTAATATCATTGTTAATCTGAGTATCTATCATATCGACAAATGTCGAATCATATTTAAAATATTTTTTCAGCACAAATTTTTTAAGACTGCCGCCGCCGCGGTTAGACAATACGGCTCTGATGTTTGCTGTGTTAATTCTGATTAAGCGTTCCGTACTATCCCCGGTAACCTGAAATTGACTTCCTGAGATTTCCTGTTTGGCAGACTGATCCAAAATAGGTTTCTCTTCTATGAATTTCTGTTCCGGTTCGGCAACAGTTTCAGGTGTTTTTTGAGGCTGCATTTCAGCGGGTTGTTCCGCTTTAACTGTATCCTGGGTAAATGGCTGCCTCTGTACAGGCTGATCACCCTGTATCCAACGATGGTAATAGGGATATAATATTATAATTACTGCTATTAATACCATCGCAAGTATAGAATTTTTATCCATATAATTACCTTCTCATCTTTTATTTTACCGGATCGTAGCCTCCGGGATGCAGAGGGTGGCATTTACTGACTCTCACCAAAGAATACCAAATCCCTTTAATGACACCATGTTTTTCAATTGATTCAGTCGCATAATCTGAGCAGGTTGGATGAAACCTGCAGGAAGGCGGAAATAATGGCGAAAGTATTCTTTGATATAACTTAATTAAAAAAATGAATATCTTCTTCATCTAACAAATTGCTTTTAGGAATATATTTTCCAATTTATGATAATCAATATTTTCCCGGTAATTATATAAAAATATAATTCTGTTAAACCTTTTTAAATATTGGTAATGATCCAGAGTAAAATGGCGAATAATCCGTTTTATATAATTACGTTTTACAGCAGATCCGCAACTTTTTTTAACAAGGATCGCTATTTTCATTTCATCATTTTTTTCAGACCGTTGCAGAAAAATTATCCCCAAACGGGTGTATATTTTTCTTGAATTTTCTAAAACGTATTTAATTTCCTCTCTTTGCTTTATTGTGGAAATTTTATGCGTTTTTGATATATTCATCGCTTACAGATAATCTTTTTCTGCCTTTTTTTCTGCGTCTTGCTATAATTGATCTGCCGTTTTTTGAATTCATTCTCGACCTGAATCCGTGCTTGTTTTTTCTCTTTCTGTTACTTGGCTGATATGTTCTTTTCATTATAACCTCCGTTTAATTTTCAAATCTATTAATTTACTTATTCAAATGACACAAAGGCAAATTTTTAAGTTTAATCTATTTTTTTTATTAAATAGATATTAGTTGACAATTTAATCTGTAAAATTCTGACCAATAGTTTCCGAATGAAATACATAATGCTGTTAATTATTATTTTTATTGTATTTACAAAAAATTTAAGTTGTTATTTTATTTGTGTATAACAAATAAATAAAAAATAATAAACTTAACTTATCCACAATGGTTTCATGAGTATAACATTTTTGAATTTTTTAACCATCTTTATTAACACTTTTAAATTTTTTTATTCACAATAAAAAAATTTAAAAAGCACCGTTTAAACAATATTATTCATACTTATCAACATATCCACAGAGACTACTATTATAACTATATTTTCAATATAAATATTAATAAGAGTAAAGAAAAATCAGTAATTTTGCTTACTTGAATATATGAACATAATTCCTTAAATTACACTGTTTATAATGCCTTACTGGAGGAACAATGAATTTAAATATTTCGCGCAATGATTTCTACAAATCTATCCAAAAAGTGATCAATGTTATTCCTACAAAATCGACTGTTGATGTAATTTATAATCTGCTCCTGATAGCTGAGGACAATAAGCTGAAAATAATCGCAACAGATTTGGAAATTACCCAGATTGCCTGGACCGATTGTACGGTTCAACAGCCCGGCTCGATTGCTGTTCCCGGTCGATTGTTGTTGGATATCATTCGCGAAATGCCGGACATTGATCTTAACTTTTCCGTTGATGCAAATTTAAAAATACTGATTCATTCTTCATTTGGTGAATATAAATTATCCGGGCACAGTAAGAATGAATTTCCAGGCGTACCCATTGTTGAATCTGAGCAGAAATTTCAACTGAAGAACAGAATTCTGAAAAGAATGATCGAAAAATCAATTTTTGCCTGCTCAACGGATAATCTCAGAGCAGCCTTAACAGGGGTATATTGTCAGATATTTGAAAATGAATATCGCATGGTGGCCACGGATGGACATCGTCTTGTTAAGGTGATAAATAAGGATTTCACATTTCCGGGCTTTCAACGGGATGTAATTATCCCTACCAAAGCCCTGAATTTTGTGGCAAGGAATTTACCCGATGATGGTGTTCAAAATATACTGCTCAGTGAAAAGCATGTGCTTTTTGATATGCCCGGTACTAAAATATATTCCAGGTTAATCAAAGAACCTTACCCCGATTATGATCGGGTTATTCCGATGGAATATTCGAAGGTAATGGATATCGGTAAAGAAGAAATTATATCATCCGTAAAACGTGTATCCCTCTTTTCAAATCCTCTAACATCGCAGGTAAGATTAAAATTAGATGAAAAAAACCTGGCGATCCATGCACAGGATATAGATTTTGGCGGTGAAGCCAATGAAACGATTCCCTGTCATTTTGACGGCGAACCGATGGAAATTGCATATAACGCCAATTATCTGCTTGACGTTTTAAGACATGTGGATACGGATAAAATCAACTTTAAAATAGAAGATGCTGATGGTCCGGGTTTAATATTTCCCGATGAACAGAATGAGAACGAAGAGATTTTAATGCTTATTATGCCGGTTAGATTAAATAATAAAGAGTAGTGAAATTAGAAAAATTAGCGATTGTTAATTTCAGGAATATTGCAGAAGAACAGATAGAATTTAATAAGAATGTAAATATTATTTTCGGAGACAATGGTCAGGGTAAAACGTCCTTATTAGAAGCGATTTATTTTTTAGCGATAACGAGAAGCTTCCGGGCAAAAGCCGATAAAGTTGCCTTAAAACACACGGCTGAATATTTCGATATTCGAGCCCAATTTCTGGCGGATGAAAATTATGAGATATCACTTAGAATATACTTCTCGTCAAAAGAAGGAAAGCATGTATTTATAAATGAAAATCAGGCAGATAAATTTTCAAAAGTAATCGGCACGATCCCGATAATTTTGTTGTCGCTCGAAGACATCAATTTAATTTACGGCGTTCCTACGGGTCGCAGACGTTTTATCGATATTTTATTATCCCAGGTAAGTCCGGTTTATTTAAGAACACTGCAATCATATAAAAGAGCGTTATTAAATAGAAACAGACTGCTCTCACT
>CAYXRA010000049.1:2887-26090 GCA_964467525.1 uncultured Calditrichaceae bacterium | reverse complement strand
ATACATCATTATTGTTGCCGATGCACTTAAATTTTTGAATGCATATTGTCCTTCGAAATGGCAAATTACACTTTAAATGAATTCAATTTTTGCCTATATTTAACGTTTAAATAATAATTGTAAATTGAAAAAATCGGATCTGAATAATTTTGGAAAAAATTAATACTTTTTCAGCATATATAATCCTGATCGGACTGACAGTAGTCATCAATTGTATTTCTACCAAAAATGGTCCGGAAGTCGTTGCTGCCGATACCAATGAATATTATTACACGGCCTACAATATCTGGTATGAAGACAGCTATAAAATATATGCAATTAATTATAAAACCGGTCAAATGCTGCCTGCCGGCGCCCGGGTAAAATTTTTAGGTTATGGCCAGGAGCGGCTGCCTTATTTTGAATTCAGGGTACTTTCGGAAAACAGAGTTTTCAGGATGCATCTTCAGCCACGACATCAAAGTGATTTAACCATTCAACAGGTTAAGGAACGGACATTGACGAAAAAAGATTTTTCCGTCTTAACAGCAAATTTCACAGACAGGGAAAAGACAGCGATCAGAGCAGGTAAAATAATCACAGGGATGTCTAAAGATGCTGTGATCGTATCGTTCGGTTATCCGCCAAAATTCAGAACCCCGGATCTGTCGCTTAATTTGTGGATTTACTGGCGCAACCGCTGGAAAGAAATGCACGTGGCTTTCGGTGAAAACAATAAAACGCTTGAAGCGCCGGATTTTTAGCGGCCGGCGTTCGCTGCCCGCAGCTTACGTTTTAATCGTGTTGTGATTTAGATTCTTACTTGCGAAATCTGAGCGTGTATCTCTGACTTTGCCAAATCCCCCTCCCCTGTATCCCGCCCGGGCGGGAAGCAAGGTGTGGGGGGAGGAAGATTTTTTAGCAGTTTTATCCCGCTCGGGCGGGACAAATATTTTTGGTTAGCCTTAAGGAAACATTTTGATAATAAGTATAATTTTTATTAATATCCGTTTTCAGAGGCAATATCATTAATTAGCAATAAACGGAAGAACCGAATGACTATCAATAACCATAAAATTGCGCTAATCACCGGAGCCAGTCGCGGCATCGGTGCGGCGATCGCCAAAAGACTGGCGGCAAACGGTTACGAAATCTGGGCCAATTATCAGCAAAACACCGAAGCGGCTGAAAAACTTGCGGCAGCGATTGAAGCGACCGGCGCTCCCTGCCGTCTGCTCAAGTTTGACGTGCGTGATGAATCACAGGTAAACGAGGTCCTTCAACCGTTGTGCGAAGAATTCACACCCGATGTTTTGGTGAACAATGCCGGTATTCTTAAAGATACCATAATGATGTGGATGTCGGCTGACGAGTGGCAGAGCGTGACAGATACGACGCTCAATGGTTTTTTCAATGTGACAAAAGCCGTGCTTCTCGGCATGATGCGCCGGCGTAGCGGAAAAATTATAAACATCGTGTCCACGGCCGGCCAGAACGGTTTGGCCGGGCAGACCAATTATTCCGCGGCCAAAGCAGGATTAATTGGCGCCACAAAATCGTTAGCGAAAGAAGTCATAAAAAAAGGCGTATATGTAAACGCTGTTTCTCCCGGATTCATTGAAACGGATATGACCAAAAATCTTCCGATTGATGAGATAAAAAAATATATCCCTATCGGCAGAATCGGAAGACCTGAAGAGGTTGCATCCGTGGTCGAATTTTTAGCGTCCGATCAGGCCGCCTACATCGTTGGACAGGTGATTTCGGTGAACGGCGGCCTGTACATGTAGAATATTAACGGATTTTTAATATGTTTGATGTTGCAATTACCGGAATTGGAATTGTTTCCGCATTAGGAACCGGGATAAATAAAGTAACTGACTCCCTCCGTGAAGGTAAATCGGGTATCCGGTTTGATCAGGAACGGCTGGATATTGGTTTCAGAGGCGCTTTAACCGGGCATATCGATGATTTTGTCCCGCCTAAACTCAGCCGTAAAAAGCTGAAAACCATGCCCGAGTTTGTGATCTGGGCTTATTCTGCTACACTGGAAGCACTGGAAATGGCCGGATTGCAGGCGGAAGATCTGCAAAATCCTGAAACCGGCCTGATTGTCGGTAACGATTCATCGACCCTTCCGAATGTTGAGCAGGTGGACACTACGCGTAACGCAAAGAGTACCTTTCCCATAGGCACAAGTAAGGTATTTCAGGCTTTAAATTCCACGGCAACCATGAACCTGAATACTTTGCTCGGCAATCAGGGGGCTTCCTGGACCATCAGCGGCGCCTGCGCCAGCGGCGGCCACGCCATTGGTCAGGCTGCCGACCTCATTGCTCTCGGTCGTCAGGACAGAATAATCTGCGGCGGTGTTCAGGAAATCAACTGGCAGTCCATCTGCAGTTTTGACGCGACCAATGCTTTCTCGATCCGGCACAACGAACCGCAAAAAGCATCCCGGCCTTTTGATCAGGACCGGGATGGACTGGTGCCCAGCGGCGGTGCGGCCATGGTTATGCTTGAACGCTACGATCTGGCCAAAAAAAGAGGAGCGAACATTCTTGGAAAAGTACTTGGCTATGCCTTTTCCGCTGATGGAAACAATCTTGCCGTTCCATCCGGCGTCGGCTTACAGCGCTGCATGGATCAATGCCTGAGCCTGGCAAAAATGCCGGCGAATAAAGTTGATTATATCTCCGCGCACGGCACTTCCACTCCTGTAGGTGATGCTGCCGAAGCACAGGCAATTTATAATATATTTAATCAGTCGAATCCCTGGGTGTCCTCGTTGAAGTCAATGACCGGCCACGAAATGTGGATGTCCGGAGCTTCTCAGGTCGTTTATACAATCATTATGGGCCTTAACAAGTTTATTGCGCCGAATATCAATTTTCGACAACAGGAAGCGGATGCGGTAAAGATTCGGATTGCAGCGGATACCATTGATAAGAAACCTGTAATTTCGCTGCTCAATTCGGCGGGATTCGGCGGCACAAATTCCTGTTTATTAATCGAGGCTCAATGAAACAATACGACTGCCTGATAATCGGCTCGGGAATAAGCGGATTATCGAGTGCATTAATCCTGGCCAGGTACGGTAAGCGTACAGCGATTATTGAACAAAATAATCGTATTGCTCCTCTGCTGCGCAGATATAAACGAAAAGGGGTATGGTGCGATCCCGGATTTCATTACACCGGCGGCCTGGCCGGAGACGGCCCGTTAACAACGATTTTCAGATATCTGGGGGTGGACAATAAAATCGAAACTGTCCCGATGAATCCGGAATGTTTTGATATTATAAAACTTGAAAACGGCGAAGTATTTAAAATACCATACGGCTACAAGCGCTTTGGCGAGGCGCTCAAAGCCCGATTTCCAAAAAGTGCAAAGGCAATCGACCGGTATATCGGGAAAGTGAAGGCGATCAATGATCAGACCTATTTTACAAATTTTGAACTGGAGTTTAATCAGTTCCCGGATGATATTCACAGCAATCGAACACTAAAGGATTTCTTAGCTGAGGTCGGCGCCGAACACGGTCTGATCAGGCTTTTAGGGAATCACGGTTATGTGCTGTGCGGGGCGCACGAAGAAGAAGTGCCGTTATATGTAAATGCGTATGTCATGGGATCGTTTTATCAGCACGCCAGCACAGTTGCCCGCGGCGGCGACGCTCTTGTCGATGCTTTTGAGCATCGCCTGGCGGAAGCAGGCGTCGATGTTTTTTGCGGCAGCGCCGTTACCGAAATAGATATAGATCAGAATAAAACAATCAGAGGCGTTAAAACCGGAGATGGCGACTATTATCAGGCTCAGGCATGCATCAGCACAATTCATCCGCAGTTACTGACCGATCTGTTGCCCGCGGAAAAAATGCGCCCGGCTTTCCTGAACCGCCTGCATAACATGGAAAATACCTTTGCCCCTTTTATTCTCTATTACGATCTGGAAGAAATCCCGGAGTTGATCCGGGAAAGCAATTATTACGGATTTTTTTCCAAAACAGGCGACGAAAAAAACCCCGATTATCTGGCCCTGATGGCCGTAAATCAGAAGACGGAACCTTCGGGCAGGAGAGGATTATCCGTCATCAAACCCTGTACACACAATTTATTTAATAAATTTATGGGAAAAAAAGATACACGACACAATCAGGAATATCAGGATTTAAAAGAGAAGATGCGCGCTGAGGTGCACGTGAGTGTAATGAACTATTTTCCTGAACTGCAAAATAATGCGCGCATTGTCGATATTGCCTCGCCGGTATCGCTCTACCGCTATACCCGCTCTGTCGAGGGCTCGATATATGGTCTGAAGCAAAGCGCAAAATACCGCCCGCTTTTCAGCACTACTTCCGTCAGAGGTTTATTTCTGGCCGGGCAGAGCATTCAGCCGGGTATTAATGGGGCTGCGGTTTCGGCATTAATGGCAACATCCAATATTATTGACAAAGGACAGCTAAGGAAGGATTTACTAAAATGCCGCTAAACAGAGTGGTTATTACCGGAATGGGCGCGGTTTCACCCTATGGCGTCGGCATGCCGGTAATGATGGATCATCTATACAAGGGCAAATCTGCCGTTATCAACATGAAAGCCGATTGGGAAAAAGAGGTTACCGATCTCAATTGCTGGGTTGGCGCCCCCCTGCAGGGCCAACTTAACGCGAAATCCATTCCCAGAAAATTTCGCAAGACGATGGGAAAGACGGCAATCATGTCTTACATTGCCGCAAATGAGGCGGTAACACAGGCCGGGATCAACGAAGATCAGTTGGTTTCAGGAAATCTCGGTGTCAGCTTCGGCTCATCCACGGGCAGTGTCCACAGTACGGAGACTTTCTTCGGCGAACCCTATCGCAACCAATCGATACGGAATTTATCTTCGGGTATTTTTTTTCAGATAATGAGTCACACTGACGCCGCCAACATTGCCCAGGCAATGAATATTCGCGGCCGGGTAATTTCCGCTAATTCGGCCTGCTCATCTTCAGCACAGTCAATAGGCCTGGCTTATGAATTTATCCGCAACGGTATTCAGGATTTCATGCTTTGCGGCGGATCCGATGAGTTGCACGCGATGACCGCAGCATCGTTTGATCTGGTGCAGGCAGCTTCCTACAAATACAATGATCAGCCATCAAAAACACCGCGGCCGTTTGACAGTGACCGCGATGGAACCGTATGTTCCGACGGCGCGGGATGTATCGTACTGGAAAGCGAGGCATCCGCAAAAGCCCGTGGCGCGGAAATCATCGCCGAGATCATCGGATTTTCAACACTTTCCAGCGGGGTACACATCGCCCAGGCCGACAAAGAATCTGCCGCAGTTACCCTGCAGGCGGCGCTGAAAAACGCCGGGATTAGCGCGGCGGAGATCGATTACATCAACGCCCATGCCACCGGTACGCTGATCGGCGATATCGCCGAGGCCCAGGCGCTCAAGGAAGTATTCGGCAGTCATATCATCCCGGTAAGCAGTTTTAAAGGACATATGGGACATACCCTCGGGGCGAGCGGCGTGCTGGAACTGGCCGCTACCCTGCAAATGATGCATGACGGCCTTATTATCCCGACCCTCAATCTGGATACCATCGATGAGCAGTGTATCGGGTTGAACTATGTCCGCGAAACAGAAGAAAAATCAATTAACACTTTAATAAAAAATAGTTTTGCCTTTGGCGGAATCAATACTGTATTAATCGCGAAGAGGTATCAAGCATGACCGAACAAGAAATTTTAGATCGTCTTAAGAATATTTTAATCGACGAATTCGAGATAGAACCGGAAATGATCAACATCGAGGCAAACCTCTATGAGGAACTGGAGCTGGATAGTCTTGACAGTGTTGATCTGGTTGTAGCCCTGGAGAATGAATTCGGATTTAAAGTTGATCGGGCAAAAGATGAGGAAACGCTGCGTCAAATGCGCACCCTTGAAGATGTTACCCGGTTTATCAATTCAAAATTGGGGTAGGTGATAAAATTTAGTTTTTGATATATATGCCGTTAAGTGACAAAAATGGTAAAATTTGCGCTCAGCATTTTGAATATATTTTATATTAGTTATTTAATTCTGATCAGTATCGTTTTTGAACTTTTCGTTCCGGTTACCCTGCTTGCCTTCAAATTGATGAAGCACGGCAGAGTGGACGATTATTTCAGAATGCATAACTGGCTTTACGGCCGCTATGTGGTCCGGGCGTCCTGGCCCTATTTGCGCGTCACTGTGGAGGGCAAAGAAAATATACCGCCAAAAAGACCCTATGTGATCGTTTTGAATCACCGCTCCTATCTGGATATTTTTTTTTCGTCCCTGGTTCCGGTAGCCAATCAATTGGTCATCGTCCGTTCCTGGGTATTCAGGTTAAAGATTTTCGGCTGGGCGATGCGTCTGGCCAAATATCCGAATATTGACAAAACTTCGATTGATGCGCTGCGACGCATCGGCCGGCGCTATGCAGCCCGAAACGTATCATTCCAGTTTTATCCGGAGGGACATCGATCACGGGACGGAAAGCTTCAAAAATTCCGGACAGGCGCGTTTTTCGTCGCTGCGGAAAATAATTTGCCAATCATACCGGTTTGTATGACCGGTACCAATGTATTTGCCTCGTATGAATTTCCCTATCTGCGACCGGCTAAAGCAAAGATCAATATTATGCCGCCGGTATACCCTGATGATTTTAAGGGTGAATTACAGGCCCTGCGATTGCGCAAACATGTGGAGACCATATTCAGGGAGTATCTGAAGGAATGAACTACTATAAATCCGGTATAAAAAATGTCCTGTGTGACTTTCCGGCTCAGGAGTACAAAAATATACAACATTACTCTGAACAACAAATTACCGGGGTTCAGAATAAATTGCTGCAAAATCATATCCGCTATGCAACTGAAAACAGTCCTTTTTATCAGCGGAAGTTGAAGAAACACGGCATCGATCCCGGGCGGATCCGGACTACTGCCGACCTCCGGATACTTCCTTTTACCGAAAAGAGTGATCTACTGACATATAATGAAGATTTCCTCGCTGTGCATGAAGAACAAGTGGCCGATGTTTGCCTGACTTCCGCAACCACCGGTGGCAGCCCCACTATGCTTTTACTGACACAGGCAGATCTGGCGCGACTGGCCTATAACGAAAAGCTGGCATTTGCCATGGCCGGATTAAAAGCATCCGATACGCTGATTGTATGCTCGGCGCTGGAGCGGGCATTTATGGCCGGACTGGCTTATTTTTTGGGCGGACTGAGGATTGGTGCAAAAATGGTTCGCGGCGGATCGGGCAGCGCGGCGCAACTGTGGCAGCTCATCAAAGTGACCGGCGCCACGGCCATCGTCGGCGTGCCTTCCTTAATGCGTAAAATTGCCGAATATGCTGCGGAAAACGGCGAAGATCCGGCCAAAAGCAGCGTCAGAAAACTGATCGCTATCGGTGAACCGGTGCGCGATGAATCACTAAAATTATTACCGCTTACCGAAAAACTGGAAACGATATGGAATGCCGATTTGCATTCCACCTATGCTTCATCGGAAATGGCGACTACCTTCTGCGAATGTGAAGTAAGGCAGGGCGGACATCTGCGGCCGGAGCTGATTATTCTTGAAATTGTTGATGATAAGGGCAATGCAGTAAAAGACGGACAAAAGGGCGAAGTGGTTGTAACGCCGCTCGGCGTTAGCGGTATGCCGCTGATCCGTTTTAAGACCGGGGATATTGCGTTCAAAATTAGCGAGCCCTGCCGCTGCGGCAGAACAACGCCGCGCATCAGTCCGGTTTTGGGCAGGAAAAATCAGATGCTTAAATACAAAGGCACGCTCATTTTTCCGAATTCAATTTTGGCGGCCCTGGAAGGAAACGAAAATTTTTACGGCGGCTATATCGAAGTCCATCGTAATGAAGATGATACCGATCGGGTAATTTTCTACGCGGCTGTTAATGAAGCCAAATTATCCCTTCAGCGCATGCGCGATGAACTTCAGGCCAGGCTGCGCGTTGTACCGGAAATTTCAATTATTTCCAGAGAGGAAGTTGAGAAAAAAACATATCAGCCGGAGAAAAAACGAAAACGGATTACGTTTTTTGATTTAAGATCGTAAACCGAATTGAAATTGAATTAAAATAATTTCGGCAATTTAATTTTAATAACATTAAACTATTGATAGATGGATAAATCATGGATAACCGACCAACCGTTGTTTTAACGGGCAACGATCTGACCATAGAAGATATCGTCGCTGTAGGCGTCGGCGACAAGCGTGTCGAACTGGGCACGGAAGCTTTAAAACGCTGTCAATTATCGCGGGATTTTTTAGAAAAACAGATCGCCGATAAACGCATCATTTACGGCGTCAATACCTCGTTCGGACCGATGTGCAATAAGATCATCTCCGAGGCTGAAATTGAAGCGCTGCAAAATAATCTGATCAAAAGTCATGCCGCCGGTCTGGGCGATCCGATCAAATATTATATTGCCCTGTCAATTCTGCTGGTGCGGCTGAATACGCTGGTCAAAGGCTACTCCGCCGTGCGTATCGAACTGCTGAAACTGATCCGCGATATGATCAATGCCGGTATTGCCCCCTACATTCCGGAAAGCGGCAGTGTGGGCGCCTCCGGCGATCTGGTCCACCTGGCGCATATGGCCCTGTCCGTTATCGGCGAAGGAGACGTTTATCTAAAGGGTGAACTAATGCCCGCCGCCGAAGCTTTACGTGAAGCGGGACTCGAACCTTTTCGTTTGAGTTATAAAGAAGGAATTGCTTTGATCAACGGCACGGCGGCAATGACCGCGCTGGGCGCCTTTGCCCTGTTCGGGGCTAAAAAACTGGTTAACATTGCCTGCGTGAACGCCGCATTTTCCGTGGAAATTTTCGGCGGGATCGATGATGCATTCGATCCCGATCTGCACCAGGTGAAGCCTCACCCCGGCCAGGTGACTATTGCCGACACTATTCGGCGTTTGTATCAGGGTTCAAAAAATATTACCCTGCGCGAAAACATGCACAGTGAAATCCGTAAGCAGGGAAATGCAGTTGATCCGGTTTTCGAAACCGATATCAATGTGCAGGATGTCTATTCAATCCGCTGCACGCCGCAAATTTTAGCTCCGGTCAAAGAGGCCCTGGATTATGCGGTAAAGACCATCGAAACCGAGGCTAATTCATCCAATGACAATCCGATTGTCATCCCTGAAAGAGAAAAGATAATTCACGGCGGTAATTTTCACGGCCAAAGCGTTTCCTATGCCATGGATATGTTAAGCATGGCTATCGCTACCCTGTGCAATTTATCGGAACGGCGGATTAATAAATTGCTGGATAAAAATTTAAATGAAGGATTGCCGGAGCACCTGATTCCCGGCACCGTCGGTTTGACGATGGGATTTATGGGCGCGCAGTATCTGGCAACTTCGGCAACCGCCGAGAACCGTCAACTGGCCAATCCCATGAGCACCAATTCCATTTCATGTAATGCCTCCAATCAGGATGTGGTGAGTATGGGTACCGTTGCCGCGCGCAAAGCTTTTAAACTGATCAGCAACGCCAAGCACATTTTAACGCTGGAAGTACTCAGCGATTTGCAGGCCCTGTCTTTCAGAAATGCCGATAAAATGGGTCGCGCCACTACGAAAATTTATGAAGTCCTGTCAGAACATTTTCAGGTCTATGATAACGAACGCATATTTCACAATGATCTGGTTACTTTCAGAAAGCTTTTATTTTCAAGTCAGATTTTTGATGATTTATCCGTGTACTGGCAGGAAAGTTAAACTTTTATCTAATGGGGATTTTGTTTGAAAACCGTTCATCAACCGGCTGAAAATCTGATTCCGCATCGTGCTTCGATGCAGCTTATACAGGAACTGACAAAATATGCCCCCGAAAGCGGGGAGTCTGTTTGTAGCATTTTGCCGGACAATATTTTTCTGAAGCAGGATCAGTTTCTGGACCCGATTGTTCTGGTCGAACTACTGGCCCAGCTTAGCGCCGCCCATTCCGGATATGAAGCGGTGATCGGTGAAGGTCAGCCCAAAAACGGTTTCCTGGTAGGCATTAAAAACTTCAAAATATCCGAATCGGCAAAACCGGACGACCTCCTGCTGCTGCACATCGATAAGGATACGGAGTTTGATCAGGTGACATTCTTAAACGGCCGGGTTGAAAAAAATAATGTCACCATTGCCGAAGGAACACTAAAAGTCTGGGAACAGGAAAATACGGGTAATGATTTTGAACTGCCCGGACCTTCCGCCCGCAGTAAAGCGCAAAAACCCGCCGGGCGGGACAATAGGTTCGGGACATTTAAATCCGTTTCACTATTAAACCGGGCAATCATCGAAAGCATGGTTAAGTTGGATAGCGGGGATATTGATAATCCCACAGCTTCCCTGGTCTTCAGTAATGATTTCATCGGTTTTGACGGACATTTTCCAGGATCCCCGATTCTGCCGGGGGTTATTATGCTGAAGTGCGGCCTGCTGCTTGCGGAAATCTCGCTGGATCAATCGCTGGTTCTCAGAAGCATCAGGCAGGCTAAATTTGCCAAAAGCATTTTTCCGGATGAGATCATCAATTTTAAACTTAATCTTGCCCGCGAAAAACATGATATTAAAATTACCATAACCATTGACAGGCAAAACGAGGTCTGTGCAAAATTTACACTGATGGCTGAAAAGGTCTTAAATGAAGAAAGCATAGCATAATTATGAGCCGGCGCAGTAAAACACAATATTTTAAAACAGAACCCGATGCCCCGATGCCGCTCAGCGTAAGTACCGGCAGAATTGTCCGTTTCGAGGAAATCGATCCGCTGGGCATTGTCTGGCATGGTCGCTATGTCAGCTATCTGGAAGACGGCCGCGCCGCATTCGGAGCAAAATACGGTCTGACTTATCTGGATATGTATCATAACGGATTTTTGGCGCCGATTGTGCAAATGCATATCGATTATCATGATACGCTGACTTTTCCGGAGGAATTTACCATTAAAGCAACGTTACACTGGACGGAGGCCGTACGACTGAACTTTTCCTATCAAATAAAAAATAATGAACATAAGATCGTGGCAACCGCATACAGCGTGCAGTTATTCACCGACTTATCAAAAAAGGTTCTGTTATTTCGGCCGGATTATGTTGAAGCTTTTGTGAAGCGCTGGAAGGAAAAAAAATTGTAATGAGTAAAGTATATATTGTCGATCAGGCTTTTGCCAGCGGTTTGGGAAATACCGCCGTAGAAAACTGGGACAAACTATGCGCGGGCCAATCCGCTATTGGCGAAATCAAACATTTTGATACGGGGCGGATAGATTTCCATAACGCCTCGGTAGTCCCGGATTTGCGCGGGCAGGAACAGAATAATCTCGTTTGCAGTCTGGCCCTCAGAAGTCTGGATCAACTGCGGAACATACCGCAGGATACATTCATCATCTGGACGGGCATCAAGGGCGATGTGGAGATGATCGAATCGGGAATGCAGAAAAATGACATTTACCTGCCCGTACACTACAGGCGTTTAGTCAGCGAGCTTAAAAACATTAACAACCGCGGAATGGAGATAAATGCCGCCTGTGCCTCTTCCACCGTCGGACTGGCGCTGGGCGCCCATCTGATCAAAAGCGGTCAGGAATCTTCGGTTCTGGTATGCGCAGCGGATTTGGTAAGCCGTTTTACCCACATGGGTTTTTCGGCACTCAAGGCCCTTTCGCCGACGATTTGCCGTCCCTTTGATCAAAATCGCGATGGTCTCGCGTTGGGTGAAGGTTCAAGCAATATTTTACTTTGCAGCGAAAAGAAAGCGCGTGAGCCCGGCTATCAGCCGCTGTCTGAAATAAGCGGCTGGGGTATCGCCAACGACGCCAATCACATTACCGGACCGGCACGCGACGGCTACGGTCTGATCCTTGCCGTTAAAAGTGCGCTTAAAATGGCCGGCATCACCGCTGCTGATGTGCAGGCATTTTCCGCACACGGTACCGGCACCCCGTACAATGACGGCATGGAACTCACGGCTATTGAAACCATCTTCGGAAAACGACGCTTTCCGGTTTTTTCCGTGAAGGGCGCCATCGGACACACGCTGGGTGCAGCCGGCGGCATTGAAGCGGCGATCAGCACAATGGCACTGCACAGGAAAATGATTCCGCCGACGGCCGGACTTGTCGAACCCGAAGAACGCGCGCAAGGTCGGTTGGCGGCCGAAACACAATCATTCGGGGGAAAAAATATTTTAACCACCAATTCCGGTTTCGGGGGGGTCAATGCCGCATTAATGCTGAATGCGGTTTAAAAGGATTGAGAGAGCTTACATTATGAAAATAAATATATCAGGCGCAGGATGGGTCACCGCTGAGGGATTCGGATCATTCAAAGATGGAAAACCGGTTTTGAAAAGCGGTCCGCCGGTTATCCCGAAGGGCCGGGAAGTTTTTACAAAACCCTTGTCACGATACGGCCGCTTCGATAATTATACGAAACTGGGATGCGCCGCCGCGGGACTGGCCCTAAGAGAAGCACAGCTCGATCAGTTATCGGAAAAGATGCCTTACGGCATTGTCGTATCATCAAAATACGAGTGTCTTGAAAGTGATATTTCCTTTTATAATACAACCCTTGAAGAACAGGGTTTTTACTCCAGTCCCAATTTATTTTCCTACACATTGCCGGGGATTGTAATCGGTGAATGCGCCATTCATTTTAAACTGAGCGGCCCGACCTTCACAGTCGGGAATGATAGCCGGGAAAACTACGGCTACTGCGCTTTGAAAACCGCGGCCGATTTGCTGCATGCCGGCACAACCGATACCGTACTTGCCGGCTGGCTGGAGAGTCCTCCTGAGGAATTTTCCGATGATCAAACACGGGATGGCGCTGTTTTTCTGGTGTTAACCGTGAATCCGCAACATCCGAAACTGACGTTCATAGAATATCAGAATTTTAAACTGTTCGATCTGCAAAATAAAGAAATATCTTCCATAACGGATGTGTTTAGAGATATAAAGCTGGAAGGTGGAATATAATGAAGTTTAAGTTAATATATCCCAAATGGCGTAAGCTGGAAATGCAGACGCCGTTTTACCTGCCGCCCCACGGCCCGGTGGTTATGGCGGCGGAGATTCCCGAAGATGTGGAAGTTGAATTCGTTGACGAAAACGTCGATCCCGTCAAACTTGACGATGATCTTGACTTCGTCGGTCTTTCGATTATGCTCACCGCACAGATGCCATCGGCTCTGAAGATTGCCCGCCACTACCGGGAGCGGGGCATCCCGACCATCGCCGGCGGCATTTCGGCCATGCTTCATAAAGAGGAATTAACCAGACATGTGGACAGTGTGTTTCTCGGTGAAGTCGAAGGCCGGCTGGGAAAAGTTTTTGATGATGCCAAAAATAATAACCTGCAGCCCGTATACGATTATTTTCAGGATTTTCCCGAGATGTCAAGCATCGGACCGGCGCGCAGGGATATCCTTAACTACGACCGCTATGTGTACCGCGATGTCAAAATGCTCGATTTAATTCATGCCTCGCGCGGCTGCCATTTTAATTGCTTCCCCTGTTGCACGCCTTACCTGGGCGGACGGCAATTCCGGTCGCGCCCGGTTGAACGGGTTGTCGGGGAAATTAAAACCATTAATAACAATCGGCTCTTTTTTGTGGACAATTCGCTGGCCCAGAATGACCAGTGGGAGGAAGAACTCTTTAAAGCGCTGATCCCTCTGAAGAAAAAATGGGTGAGTCATCCCATTGCCAATAAGGATCATTTGCTCGATCTCGCTTACAAAGCCGGCGCCTGGTACGTTTATCAGGCCGTTTTTGATACTTCCGATTATATTAAGCAGCGTATTAAAAACTACAAAGATCACGGCATCGGCGTCGAAGGCACCGTCATTCTCGGCACCGACGACCAGGATGTGGATTATATCAAACGACTGGTTGATTTTCTGAAAGAAATCGAACTGGATACCGCCGAGTTTACCATTCTGACCCCATTCTGGCATTCTCCGATCCGCGCCCAACTGGAAAAAGAAGGGCGGATACTTTCCAGTAATTATGAAGATTATACCTGCGATCGTGTGGTATTTCAGCCCAAAAAAATGACGCCCGCGCAATTACAGGATATGTACTATTATGCCTGGGAAACCTTTTATGAAGAAGAATCGCAGGAGCTTAAAATGGGTAAGTTATTTTATAACGTGACCAAACGGGAAATAGAGGACGGCAGCTACCAGCATCCTAAAATGGTTGGCGGCAGGAGACGCCTGAAGAAAAAGCTGGAAGCGTAGGTTGTTTTATCCATGGCTAAAGTTCTGTTAATTTCCGGAAATGTCACAAAAGAGCCCTATCCCGTTTACCCGCTGGGGATGAGTCTGGTAGCCGCTGCCGCCCGCAGACGCGGCCACGAAGTGCGGGAACTGGATCTGATTCCCTTAAAAGAGTCTTACAAAAATCTGCAAGAGGAAATAGAAAAGTTCGCGCCGCAGTTTATCGGCGTATCCATTCGCAATGTCGATAATGTTAATTATAATGAACCAGTTTCATACATACCGCAGTACGCCGAACTGGTTAAGCAAATTAAAGATACGAGTTCGGCGCCGCTGATTATCGGCGGTTCGGCGTTTACCATTTTTCCCGAGGAAATTCTGGCGACAACGGGCGCCGATTACGGCATTGTCGGTGAAGGTGAATCGCAGTTCTGCAATCTGATCGAACAACTGGAGCAGGGCTGGCCTCCGGCGGAAAAAATTCTGTCCGGCAACGGCAGCATGTCCGGCGAAAATTTTCATTCCATGGAACGCGATGCCGGCCTGGCCGATTATTATCTCAAAAAGGGCGGTATGCTCAATGTGCAGACCAAACGGGGCTGTCCCCATCGCTGTGCCTACTGCTCTTACCCTCTACTCGAGGGCCGCCGGTACCGGTTTCGTCCTGCCAGAGACGTGGCCGATGAAATCGAAATGCTGATCAAAAAATATCAGGCGGATTATTACGCCATTACCGATTCGGTTTTCAATGATGCAGCCGGTAAATATCTGGAAATTGCCGAAGAGCTGGTGCGCAGGGATATTAATACACCCTGGATGTGCTACCTGCGTCCGGATGACTTTTCCGATGATGCGGTGGATTTACTAAAACGGGCCGGACTGACATCGGTGGAATGGGGAACGGACTGTTCGACAGACGTCACTTTAAAAGCGATGCAAAAAGATTTTTTCTGGGAAGCAGTCATCAAAGCCAACGATCAGTTTGCCGCAGCCGGCATCGCCAACGGCCATTTTATCATCTTCGGCGGTCCCGGCGAAACCGGGGATACCTTTGAACAGGGCCTGCGGAATGTGATGGCACTGGAAAATTGCGTGGTCTTTGCCGGTACCGGCGTTCGTATTTTTCCCGATACAACCGTACATCGCATTACCATCGAAGAAGGCCTGATCAGCGCCGAACAGGATATCAGCCAGCCGACCTGGTATTTTTCGCCGGATATTAACCAGACATATATGCACCGGCGCCTGACCGAAACTTTCGCCGGCAGGAAGGACCGCATTTATCAGGATCATGATTTTGTTGAAATGTCCCATGCTTTTCATTTATTCGGTTATCGCGGGCCGGTATGGGATTATATCCTGAAAAAAGGCAAAACACGGAGAAAGCGATAATATGTCCACTCAGCCGAAAAAAATATTATTCGTTCATCCGCTGGGCGTAAACTGGATTCCGGGGGAGCAGGATATGTCGCGCATTGCCAATATCATGGCGCCCATGGGTCTGCTTAATCTGGCCGCCTGGGTCGACCGGCACGGCCATCAGTCGGCAATCCACGATTGTTATGCCTTTCCCGGTCAGGATGAAAAAATATTCGAATATATTCGCAGTGAAAATCCCGGCTATGTTGGCTTCACAACCACCACTTCCAGTTTTTTAGACGCAATTCGTCTTGCCCAAAAATGCAAGGAGGTCAGGCCGGATATCAAAACCATTTTCGGCGGCGTGCACATTTCATCGCTGCGCGAAGAGGTCATGAAAAAATATCCGGTGATCGATTACGGCGTCGTCGGCGAAGGCGAACAGACCCTGCTCGAAATTTTTAAACGCAATGACGAGGGATTAAATGAAGTTAACGGACTGATCTATCGTGAAAACGGCGGCGTGGTATTCAACGGTTTCCGTAAAAAACTGATTGAAATGGATACTCTGCCATTTCCGGCCTATGAAAAATTAGAGGGTTTTCCCGAAAGTTATCAACTGCCGATTTTCAATTATCCCAAGGCGCCGAACACGACGGTAATTACCAGCCGCGGTTGTCCCTATACCTGTTCCTATTGCGACCGGTCCGTTTTCAGGCGCAGCTATCGCAGCAATTCCCCGCAGTACATGCTGGAGCTGCTCCGGTATCTGCACAAAAAATTCAATATCAAACATGTCAATATCTACGACGATACATTTACACTGAATAAAAAACGGGTGCTTGAATTTTGTGAACTGAAACGAAAATCCGGTCTTAAAGTCACTTTTAACTGCGCGGCCCGTGCCGAGCAGATTGACTATCCGATGCTTAATGAAATGAAAAAGGCAGGCTGCTGGATGATCAGCCTGGGCATCGAAACCGGCGATCCGGAATTACTCAAAAAACACCGTTCTTATCTGCCCAAAGACAACGTTGAAAAACCATTGGAACTCATTCGCGAAAAAGTATTCGAAATCAAAAAGGCCGGCATTCGGGTGAAAGGCTTGTTCATGATGGGTTTGCCCGGCGAAACGGAAACCAGTGTCAAACGCAGTATGGATTATGTCTTCAGCCTGCCGTTGGATGAATTTAATTTATCCAAGCTCACCCCCTTCCCCGGCGCGCCGCTTTATCAGGATCTGGAGCACCACGGTTATTTTCAGGAAAACTGGGAACTGATGAATGCCCTGAATTTTGTATTCATCCCCGAAGGTCTGACCAGAGAACGGATGGAAGAACTCTATCGCGAGTTTTACCGAAAATATTTTTCCCGTCCCAAAGTTTTATTATCTTACGCCACCATGCTTTGGAAATCGCCCCATAGCTGGTACCGTTTTCTGAAAAATTTATCCACATTTTTAAGCTTTAGAAAAGGGTACGCAAAGTAATAATGACTGAACTGCTCAAAGACGCATTACGGATTCTGGTGGTCGTCCCCGTCTACAACAATCAAAACACCCTGCGGAAAGTGGTTCAGGATGTGCTTGAAACGGAACTGCCCCTGTTGGTAGTTAACGACGGCAGCACCGACGGCAGTGAGCAAACCATTGCCGATCTTTCCCCGAATCTGATCAATTTCAGTGAAAACAAAGGTAAAGGCGCAGCCATTCGCGCGGCAGCGGACTGGGCCGCGGCCAGAAATTTTACGCATATGATTACAATGGATGCCGACGGACAGCACCGTGCAAAGGATATCCCTTCTTTTTTAAAAAAGATCGGGGAAAATCCGCTGTCGATTGTACTGGGAAACCGGGATTTTTCCATGACCGACACACCGGGAACCAGTCAGTTCGGACGTAAATTTTCCAACTTCTGGGTTAAAATTTCCTCAGGAATCAGCGTATCGGATAGTCAGAGCGGATTTCGTGCCTATCCGGTCGCCGCGCTTCGCAAAATCAAATGTCTGGCCAAAAGATATAATTATGAAGTGGAAATTCTGGTGCGCTCGATATGGGCCGGCCTAACCGTCCAATCCGTGGATATTGCCGTTCATTACAATGAACAGACCATCGCCGCCTCTCACTTCCGGCCGGTCGTCGATAATGCCAGAATCTCGCTCACCTATTCTTTACTGGTTATCCGTAATTTCATCCCCCTGCCCCACAAAATTATGTTCGGAAAATCGCACCAGCAGCGGATGAAGTTTTTTCTTTTCAATCCTTTTAAAACCTTGAAAATGCTGGTTACGGAAAAAACCAGCGCGCGTCAGATCGGATATGCCGCGGCGCTGGGTATCTTCCTGGGCACACTGCCCCTGATTGCCATGCACAGCGTGGCGATTATTTTCTTTGCCACAAGACTGAAGCTAAACCGCCTGATCGCCCTTAACGTCAGCCATCTCTGCGCGCCGCCCTTCGTCCCGGCGATCGCCATCGAGATCGGTTATTTTCTGCGTCACGGTCATTTTTTAACCGAATTCACCATGCAAACCCTGGGACATGAAGCCCTGCAGCGTCTGGGCGAGTATCTTATCGGTGCAACCATTCTGGCTTTTCCGCTGAGTATCATTGCCGGACTTTCGGCTTACCTGATTGCCTCAATTTACCGAAGACTAAACCGAAAACCGGAAAAAATGAAGGAGGCCAATCACATTGCCTGAGTCGAAAGTGCATCAGTCACCGAAATACGGAAATAAAGCGGGACTTCAGATTTTTTATTTCGTGCTGCGTTTATTCGGTCCGCGCCCGGCTTACTTCATTCTGATCTTTGTCATTGCATATTATGTTTTTGTTTTACGGCGCCCGCGAAAGCTGGCATCATATTATCTGAAACAGCGTTTTCCGCAGGACAGTGCGGTAACGCGTTTTTTCCGGACTTATCTTTATATCTATAATTTTGGCAAGGTGCTTATCGATCAGGCTGCCATTGGCATTTTAAGCCGAAAGGCTTTTAAAATTGAATTTCCGAGGTGGCAGGAACTTTACGAATTATCCCAAAGGAAAAGAGGAATGGTGCTGGTTACTTCGCACTTCGGCAACTGGCAGACGGCGATGGCCGCCGTGGAAGATTTGGCCGTGCCGGTTAATTTTCTTATTCGTCTCGAAGAACACATGGAAGGGCGTCATTTCTTCGACCTGGCCGGTATCCGGTCCAAAATTAAAGTCATTGATCCGGCGGGATTCATGGGCGGTCTGGTCGATGCCATTAATGTTCTTGAAAAGGGCGAGTGTGTCGCGATTATGGGTGACCGCGCGTGGGGATCGCGAACAAAAGCTTATCCATTTTTAGGCAAGGAAGCCGCTTTTCCCGTAACCCCGTACCATCTGGTTTCCGCCAGCGGCGCCGACCTGATTATGCTGCTCACGGTGAGGACGGGAAAATTGGCTTTTAAAATTGATTTTTTCTATCTTACCGGCGAAGATGAGCATTTAAGAAACCTGTCAACGCAAAAAGTCGTTGACAAACTATTACCGAGGTATGTTGAAAAATTAGAAGCATATACAAAAAAATATCCCTATATGTGGTTTAATATTTTTGATTTCTGGAATGTAAATAAACAGGAATTTGAAACTGAAAAAATTTAAGCGGAGGTTGATCCATTGGCATTAGAAGATGATTTGAAGCGATTAATCATTGATGAACTGAAGATAGAAGATGTAACGCCCGAAGAAATAAAAAATGACGAACCGCTGTTCGGCGAAGGATTGGGACTGGATTCTCTCGACGCCGTTGAGCTGGTGGTCATTCTCAAAAAACACTATCAGATTGATCTGGAAGATATGGAGAAGGCGCGCGCGGCATTTGCATCGATTGATTCACTTGCAGCCTACATTCGTGAAAACAGTGAAGTGGTATGAAACATTCTCCCGTTAAAATTTCCGGTATGGGTTGTATTTGCGCGCCGGGTCACAATTTAAATGAAGCTGTTGCCCATTTGTATCGTGGTGTGCGGAATCCCGCGCCGCCGGGCAGGATCATGGCCGAACTGGAAACGCCTTATCCCGTTTTCGAAGTGGACAGCGATTTAAGCGAATTTCCCGAAGATACGACGCGCACCACCAGGTTGACGCTCAGCGCCTTTAACGAAGCGCTTTCCATGGCCGGACTTTCAAAGGACGATCTAAAACCTTTCCGGATAGGGGTATGCTTCGGCACGACAGTCGGCTGCACGTTAAATAACGAGCCTTTTTACCGCGATTACCGGATCGGTAAATTTCCCGGACTGGAGGCGATTGACCGCTATCTCAACAATAATCCGGCTCAATATATTTCACGAAATTACCAGTTCAAGGGCCCGGTGGCTACGATTGCCAATGCCTGTTCGTCGGGAACGGACGCCATTGGTCTGGCCAAATTATGGCTGGAAAACGATCTGTGTGACATCGCCATTGCCGGCGGCGCCGATGAGTTATCGCGAATTACATATCTCGGATTTATTTCACTTTTAATTTCATCCGCTTCGGCCTGCCGTCCCTTCGATCTGAATCGCGACGGCCTGAATCTGGGCGAAGGGGCGGGCATCCTGGTTCTTGAAAAAGCGGATGTGCTGCAAAAACGCGGCGGCAAGGCCATTGCCAACCTGCTCGGCTACGGCACGTTTGCCGATGCTTTCCATCCCACGGCGCCGCACCCGGAGGGCGTTGGATTAAAAAGGGCTATCCGGTTCGCTCTGAATGAAGCCGGGTGTTCGACCGACCAGATCGGCTTTGTCAACGCCCACGGCACTTCGACTTCGAACAATGATAAAGTGGAAGGATCGGTTATCGCTGAATTGTTCGGTAAAGAAACACCGGTCGTATCCACCAAAGCTTACACAGGCCATACCCTGGGCGCGGCAGGGGCGGTCGAGGCCATTTTTACCATTCAGGCTTTGCTTGACCAAAAACTGCCCAAAACCGCCGGATTTGATGAGCCGGATGCGGAATGCGCGATTTTGCCGACACAGGATAATGTGGATATTGAAGCGGATATCGGTTTATCAAATTCACTGGCATTCGGCGGGAATAATTCCACCTTAATTTTCGGGAGCGTTTTATAATGGCACTTTCTGTTGCGGGCATCGGACCGGTCTGCGCCCTGGGTAGCGGCATACAATCCTTTGAGGATGGCATTCAGGGAAAAATTCAGCCGAATATCGAACAGGTGCTGCTGAAAAATGTACCCGAAGAAACCTATTTACCCGTTTATAAAGCCGTTGTCGAAGGACTGGATACCTACATCAACAAAAGGGCCCTGCGCCGGGTCGATGCTTTTGCCAAAATGGCCCTGCTGGCCACGCATCTGGCGATTGAAGATTCGGGACTGGCGCTTGAAGATAAATCCCGCGTCGCTGCTGTGGTCGGTTCCGGCTACGGACCGGTCAGGACCACATTCGGTTTTTTGGATTGCATTATCGATGACGGTGACCGCGGGGCTTCGCCGACATTTTTTGCCAATTCCGTGCATAACTTCCTTGCTTCCCAGATATCTATCTTTTTAAAAATAACCGGCCCCTGCACCACCATAACCTGTTTCGACCATACCGTATCAAACGTGTTTCTTACCGCAGAGCACTGGCTGGATCAGGGACTGGCCGATTATGTGATTGCCGGATTCGGCGATGAATACTGCGATATCCTGGGTTACGCCGCCGCAGGATACGGCGCCGGAAATAATGAACGCATCGATGCCAACGATTTGCAGCGCTGTTCCTATCTGCCCGGTGAAGGTTTCATATCCTTTTTACTCACAAAAAATGAAGGCAACCATAAATACGGACAAGTCGCGTTATCACAAATGCGCAGCAGCACAGAAGAAATTAATAAATCCATTGGCAAGGATGATTTCGCTTTTGTTGCCAGTCAGGGCAACCGGAGCACCAATCCCTATTATCAGAAGCTCAGCATCGATCCGGAACGCAGCGCAGCCTGTGCCTCGCTTTACGGCGCGATGCCGGTCAATGCCGCTTTTGACATTGCCGCGGGCCTGCTTTCGCGAAAAAGCCAATCCGTTTATTTGCCGGATCGGAATACGGTCAGAAGGTTAGAACAAAACGCTTCTGTCCATTGCATCGAATACGCCGAACCCGATGAATTCAATTTATACAAAGTCACTTAAATTGTTGCAAATGTGATTTGCAATTTTCCGGGATACTGCTATGAAATCAATTCGCCTGATTATCATTTTACTGCTGTTCGGGGCTGTATGCATCGCCCGGGATAGTGCAGATGACAATAACAAACTCAGCGATGAAGCCGGAGACAAATTTCTAAACCGGGTCTCGGCAGAACTGCAAAAAATAAAAACCCTGCAATCCGGTTTCACGCAGGAACGTCACCTTTCCATGCTCATGACGCCTTTGATTTCCAAAGGACGGTTATACTTTAACAAACCGGATCAACTGCGCTGGGAAGTGTATGAATCCTATCGTTCAATTTTAATTTACAACGATGGTCAGGTTGCCAAATTCGATTTCAATAACGGAAAACTGCGCAAATTACAGATGGGCGCCGCGGAAATCATGGGTGAAGTACTGAAACAGATCACCTTTTGGATGAGCGGAGATTTCGGGAATTCCGCTGAAGTTTATGACATTTCGATTTTCAAAAATGACGGTTATCTGCTGCAACTGACGCCCAAATCGGAAGAACTGGCGGAAAGCATTCAATCCATCGATCTGCATATTGACCGGCAGACACTGCATATCAACCGGGTAAAAATAACTGAAACCGAATTCGACTATATCGAAATCAAGTTCAGCGATGAGAAAATCAACCAGACCTTCGATCAACAGATATTCGATTTAAATGAACCGCTGATGCTATCCGGAGCCCCGTCACAATGAAAATGAAATACTACAGGTTTTTGTCCCTGTTTCTTTTTTTTATTGTCTCCTGTACCGGCATCAAATACCAGGTGCCGACACCCGTTACCGATCAGGACCGGTTAACGGATTTCAAAAATAAACTTCAAAATCAATATTCTACGGATTTCAGCGCCAACCAGCGCATCATTTTACAGATCAGAAACAATCACTACGATTTTCTGGGCTATCTCGCTATGAACCGGGACAGCGATTTCCGGGCGACGGCTTTCAGCGACATGGGCGGCCGGTTTATCGATTTCATGCACAGGAATGATTCCACAAAAATTTTATACAATCCTGCGGACATGCCGGCGAATCCGGTCCTGGAGGGCGTCACGGGAGATATTCTGCACCTTTACCGCTTTAATCCCGGAAAAACAAGCTATCTGACCGCTGCCGGTGATGACAGTACTATGCTGGTTAATTTTTTTAATGACGACAATTTTGAAACCTATCGTTTTGGTAGTGACGATAAACTGATTTATTCACAGGTCATAAAGGCAGGACATCTTGTCCGTGAGGCCTGGTACAAAAATTACAAACAATTCGAGCATTTTTCGGAAGCGCTTCCGCAACAGACAAAATTAAAAAACCATCGCTGGGGGTATGAACTGGAAATCAATTTGCTGGATATAAAACCGGTCATTAACAGCGAGAAAGTATTTTCGGAGTGCAACGAACAGAGCAGAGCAAATTAAGGGAAGAAGGTTGC